>JALYHC010000285.1 GCA_030776765.1 Actinomycetota bacterium
GCGCCGACGCCTGCCTGTCCGAGCAACAGGTCGCCGAGCTCGTCAAGTGCATCCGGCTGAACCTCGACTGTGCCGACGTATGCGAGACCACCGGCCGGGTTCTGTCGCGTCAGACCGAATACGACGCCAATCTGACGCGCTCCCTCCTACAGGCGTGTGCGCAGGCCTGCAAGACCTGTGGTGACGAATGTGACCGGCACGCCTCGATGGGCATGGAGCACTGCCGGGTGTGCGCCCAGGCCTGCCGGCGCTGCGAGCAGGCCTGCAACGACCTGCTTGCGGCCATGTCGGCCTGACCACGGTGCACGCTGCTGTCGTCCTGCCCGACTGTCGCTCCTAGCAAGGGGGATCGGCGGCACCCGCAGCTATCGGCGCTGTCTTCCCCGCTCCCTCCGCCGAGATTGGCGCTTCGCCCTCCTAGCCTTGCCGGCACATGCCGGTCCTGGCCGCCCTGCTCTCGGCCGCCCTGCTGTGGGCCGCCTTCCCGCCGCTCGGTTGGGGACCGCTGGTCTTCATCGCCCCGGCCCCACTGCTGTGGGGACTTCGGGTCAGCACCTCGCCGGTGGCGGCGACTGCCGCCGGGTTCCTGTTCGGGCTCGCCTTCTTCGGCAGCCTCCTGGCCTGGATCCGCTTTGCGGCGCTGGTGGCCTGGGTGGCCCTCACCGTCGTCCTGGCCCTCTATCCCGCCCTCTACGCCCTAGGCCTGTCATTCGTGCGCCGCTGGCCAGGCGGCGCCTGGTGGGTGGCGGCGGTGGGGGGCTGGGCCTTGATGGAGTTCCTACGGGCCCGCCTCCCCTTCGGTGGCTTTCCCTGGGGGATGGTGGGTTACCCGGTGGGAGAGCTGGCCTGGCCCCGGGCCGCCGCCCAGTGGATCGGGACCAGCGGATGGTCGGTGGTGGTGGTGGCGGTGGCGGCCGGCCTGGCCCTGCTGGCCACCGAGGGGGCAAGGGCGCGTTGGATGCTGGCCCCCTCGGCGGTAGTGCTGGTGCTGTCGCTGGCCGGAGCCCTGTGGCCCCCCGACGCCCAGGGACCCGTCTTGCGGGTGGCGGTGGTGCAGGGCAACGCCCCGTGCCCCGGCCTGGACTGCCTGGGCCAGCGAGAGGCGATCTTCGAGAGTCACCTGGAGCTGACCCGCTCTCTCTCACCCGGCTCGGTGGAGCTGGTCGTCTGGCCGGAGAGCTCGACTGGCTTCGCCTTCGACCCGGTCCTCAACCCGGAGCTGGGCCGCCTCATCGCCCAGCAGGCTCGCCGCCTCGACACCTACATCCTGGTGGGGGGTGACCGCCCGGTGGGGGACCGCCACTTCCTCAACACCAACGTGCTCTTCGGGCCCGACGGGTCGGTGATCGGCGAGTACGCCAAGCGCCGCCCGGTTCCCTTCGGGGAGTACGTGCCCTTCCGTCCCCTGCTCGGCTTCGTCCCCGAGCTCGAGCAGGTGCCTCGCGACATGCTCCCCGGAGACCGCCCGGTGGTCTTCGAGCTCCCTCAAGGGACCCTGGGATCGGTGATCTCCTACGAGGGTGCCTTCGCCCGCGCCGTCCGCTCGGAGGTGCGAGCGGGCGCCCAGGTGATGGTGGTGGCCACCAACGAAGCCACCTACCAGCTCAGCCCGGCCTCCGACCAGTTCATCGGCATGACCCGGATGCGGGCGGCCGAGAACGGCGTGGACCTGGTCCATGCGGCCATCACCGGCAAGTCGGCCTTCATCCGCGCCGAGGGCTCGGTTGGTCGGCGCACGAAGCTGTTTACCCCCGACGTGCTCAGTGGCGAGGTCCGCTATCGCACCGCCGGGCCCACCCTCTACACCTCTCTGGGCGACTGGTTGCAGCTCCTGGCCGTGGGGGCCATGCTTGGGGCGGTGGTCGGTCGAGCGAGGGAGGTGCGATGGCGGTCGACTACCTTCGGGAGGGCGACGTAGCGGTCGTCACGCTGGCCCGCCCCCATGCCTACAACGCCGTCGACGGCCGGTTGGCAGACGAACTGGTCGAGGCCCTCGAGCGGGCGGGCCGGGAGGCCCGGGCGGCGGTGGTGACCGGTGAGGGCAAGGCGTTCTGCAGTGGGGCCGACCTGCGCGACCTGGCGGACGACTACCGCTCCGGCGTGCCCGACCTGGCTCGGGTCATCGAGGAGCGCTTCCATCCCGTCGCCGCGGCCCTGGCCGCCGTCGAAGTGCCCACCGTGGCGGCCCTCAACGGGGCGGCGGCCGGAGCCGGGCTAGGCATCGCCCTGGCCTGTGACCTTCGGGTGCTGTCCTCCGAGGCCTACTTCATGAGCGCATTCATCAACGTGGCCCTCATCCCCGACACGGGGTCCTCCTGGTACCTGGCTCGCCTGGTAGGCCTGGGCCGGGCCCTGGAGATCGCCTACTCGGGCCGGAAGGTGGAGGCCGGGGAGGCGCTTCGCATCGGCCTCGCTCATCGGGTGGTCGAGCCCCAGCAGGTGCGGGCAGAGGCGGTCGCCTGGGCGGGCGGGCTGGCCGAGGGCCCGGTGGAAGCCTACGTGGCCACCCGCCGGCTCCTGCACCAGAGCGGGTCGGCGTCGCTCGACGAGGCACTGGCCCAGGAGCGGCGTCTGCAGGGGGAGCTGGGCGGGCGCCCCGCTCACTTGGAGGGCGTGCGGGCCTTCATGGAGAAGCGCCCGCCCGACTTCAGGTCGGCAGGGTGACCCCTTCCAGGTCGAGCAGGAACTGCTTGCGCTCGATGCCGCCGGTGTAGCCGCCCAGGGCGCCTCCCGAGCGCACCACCCGGTGGCAGGGCACCACCACGGGGATGGGGTTGGCCCCCAGGGCGTTGCCGGCCGCTCGGGCGCCTCGCGGGCTGCCCGCCTCGGCGGCCACCTGCCGATAGCTGGTGACCTCGCCGAAGGGCACCCGGGCAGTCGCCTGCAGCACGCCCCGGTGGAAGCCTTCCACCAGGTCCCAGTCGAGGGGCAGGTCGAAACGGCGCCGGCCGCCGGCGAAGTACTCGTCCAGCTGGCGGCGCACCTCGTCGAGGCGGGAGGGCATCTCGAGGATGCGGGGAGAGACCCGCTCGGCCAGGTCCTGGAGGACCATCTCGGCCTCCTGGTCGTGGTAGGCGACGCGCAATAGGCCGCGGGGGGTGGCCGCCAGCAGCATGGCGCCCAGCGGGGAGTGATAGGTAATGAAGGCGATGTCCACCAGGCCCTCCCCCGAGGCGCGCTCCTGGAAGCCCTGGTTGGCCGCCTGGGAGGCGTCGGACCCGGCACCGGTGGTGCGTAGGGCGTGTTCCAGCTCACTCATCGTTCCCATACCTCCCTCAGCTTCTTCAGGCCTTGGTGGACGTTCTGGCGGGCCGCCTCCTGACTGCAGCCGAGGATGCGGGCGATGTCCGGATAGGAGAGGTCGTTCAGATATCGGTGCAGCACCGCCGTGCCCTGCTTGGGGGGGAGACTGCGCACCGCCTGCCACAGCTGCGGCTCGGGGGCGGGCGGCGGATCGACCGCCGGCTCGGGCAACAGTTCCGTGGGTTGCGGGCGGCGGTTGCCCGCTCGGCGGGCGTCAATGACCTTGCGGTGGGCGATGGTGAAGATCCAGGCCCGCATGTTGGACTCCCCGTCGAGACGCGGGTAGGCGCGCAGCGCCGACAAGAACGTCTCCTGGAAGCAGTCGTCCGCCTCCTGAGGGCCGAGGGTAGCGACCAGGAACCGGTGCACCGTCGCCCGATGGTCGTCGAAGAAGGTCTGGAAGGGCGGAAGTGTCACACCATGTGAAACGTTAGAGGCAGCGCAGCTGTGAGATGTGGGGGGAACGGGAAGCCTTCCCCCAACCGTTGCTGGTCAACCCCCAGCCGGTGATCTCAGGGCTCGATCCAGGTCCCCGCCTCGTCCTGCAGCGCCTGTTGCAGTGAAGGGGTGTCGGTGATCACTGCCGGAGAGCCGAGCGCCTCCACGTAGGCCAGCGCCGCCTCCACCTTGGGGCCCATGGAGCCAGGCGGGAACTCCCCGGACTGAAGCAGCGACCGGGCCGTGGCGGGACCCATCCGGGGGATGCGCTCCTCATCAGGCGTGCCGAACGCCCGGGCCACGTGTGGCTCGCCGGTGAGGATGACCAGCATGGCCGCCTGCACGGCGATGGCCAGCAGCGAGGCGGTGCGGTCTTTGTCGATGACCGCCTCCACTCCTCGTAGACGCCCGTCGTCGCCGCGGACCACCGGCACCCCTCCCCCGCCGCCGGCGATGACCACCTGGCCGCCCTGGAGCATCTTGCGAATGGTCCCCAGCTCCACCACCTCCAGCGGCCGGGGGGAGGGCACCACCCGCCGCCACCCCCGGCCGGGGATCTCGGCCATCGCCCAGCCCCCATTGCCCTGCAAGCCGTCGGCTTGCTGCTTGGTATAGAAGGGGCCCACCGGCTTGGTGGGCCGTCCGAACGCCGGATCGTGGGCGTCCACCACCACCTGGGTCATCACCGTGCTCACCTCCAGGTGCTGCTCGCCCAGCACGTTGCGAAGCGTCTGGGCCAGCAGGTACCCGATGCTTCCCTGGGTCTGGGCCACCATGACGTCGAGGGTCTCCGGCGGCAACTCCTGGCGGGTAGCCTCCACCCGCAGCAGGGCAGTGCCGACCTGTGGCCCGTTGCCGTGCACCAGGGCCATCCCCGCTCCCTTGGGGAACACCAGCAGCACCGCGTCGGCGAGCTCTTCCGCCCGCTGCTCTTCGCCTGCCGGGTTGGAGGGGTCGGGAACCAAGGCGTTGCCCCCGAAAGCGAGGACCACTGGGCGGGTCACATCAGCGGCTCGAGCACCTCGGCCAGGGTGAGGT
>JALYHC010000286.1 GCA_030776765.1 Actinomycetota bacterium
CCTCAATGCCCCGCAGCTCGTACTCCCCTCGCTCCTCGAAAATCAGGCTGGGATCTCCGGCCAGCTCGCGAGTAGACGCCGATACCAGGATCTCCCCCGGCCCAGCGACGCCCAGCATCCGGGCCGCTTTATGCACGGCTAGGCCGTGGATGTCGCTCTCGGACACCTCTACCTCCCCGGTATGGACAGCCGCCCGGATGGTCAAATCCAATCCGGCCGCCACCTTCCGCAACTCCATGGCGCACCGGATGGCCCTGGCCGCCCCGTCAAAGGTGGCCAGCACCCCGTCCCCTGTCTGCTTGACCTCTCGGCCCCGGAACCAGACCAGGGGTGTCCCGTACCCGGGCCTCGTAGACCGTGAGGAGCTCCCGCCAGGCTCGCTCCCCCAACCGGCCGGCCATTCCCGTCGAATCGACCATGTCGGTGAAGACCAGGGTGGCCAGCACCCGGTCGGCCAGGGCTCCCAGCGGGCTGATCCAGCTGCGGGCCCCCATCCACTCCACACATTCGAAGGGCTCGTCCCCCGCCACCCAGGCGTCGTGGCCCGGGGGAATGTGATAGACGTCGCCGACCTGGATCTGGTACTCGGAGCCCTCGTCGAGGATCACATGGAGCTTGCCCCGCACGGCCATCCCCACGTGCCGGACCTGGCAGGTCTCCGTCCCCACCAAGGGGCGGACGTGGACCGACCAGCGCCAGCCGGGGTGATGAACGTCCCGAGCCACGGTGATCCCCGCCAGGGACAGGATCTCGGACCGGACCCGCTCAGTCTCGATGACATCGTCCGGGTCGGAGAAGCTGCGTACGCGAGGGTCGGACATTGGGCCTCCCGGTGGGAACTCTACGCGTGGACATAGTCCTCCGGGATCGTGTTCTCGGGCCGGCTATCACGCTTGGAGGTGGCAATGGTGCTCGGACACCGCTCCGAGGGTCTCGAGAGGAGGCGGCGAGGGAGGAGCTGGAGCGCTGTGAGCCGAGGCTCACACCGACACCTTATGTCAGAAGTCATCCGGCTGGTTCCCCGATTCCGAATGTGGAGGTGAGGGGATGGCATCCTCTCCAGTTCGGAAAGGCTCCCGGTCCCTCAACCCGGGTAGCTGAACTCCCTCTCGATCTCGTGCCCGGGGCTCACGATTCGCTCCCGTGCGATGCGGCCCCGGTCATCGAGCCAGAAGACGTACCACATACGGGAGCCGGGCAGGTAGAGGCGAAACGCCCGCTCCTCCCCCGGCAGGAAGCGCACGTCCGACGCCCCGCCTCCCGCGTACACCTCCTCCTCGAGGAAGCGGTCCCCGGTGAGCTGGGCGGTCGCCCGCCCCACCGCCTTGGGTCCGCTCTTCACGACCTCGTGCAGCTCGAGCCGCTCCACTCGGCGCATCGTGGTGAGCATCTCTTCCAGCAGTGCCGAGGCCTCCGGCGGTGGAGGCCAGGGAAGGGCCACCTCGAGGATTCCCCCCTCCCAAGCTGGGGCGGCAGCGGTGATCGACAGGCTCGTGACGCCCTCGGCCAGCTCCAGTTGCTGGGCGAAGCAGCCCGCCCCGCAGGGGCGGGGATGCAGATCGGCGAGGGTGCCATCGGGGAACCGGGCCGACACGTCGAGTTCGGTTCCCTCGATCCCTCCTGAGGGGCTCAAAGCCTCGAGGTGCAGTTCCCCCTGGCCAGCCGCCACCCCGATGGTCAGCGCCCCCGCCAGCCCGGCCGCTCGGCTGGCGGGGCCCTCGATGGGCGAAGGCCCGAGCAGGGCCTCGGCGCTCGCGGAGGCGGGAGGGGCGGTGGCCCCCAAGAGAGCGGAGGCCGCCAGGACTGCCGCCAGCGCGCCGACCTCGGCGGAGGTGATCCGGCGAAGCAGCCCGAGGTCGGCCCGAGGCAGGGCGCGCCTCCGGCCCGCTAGGGCCAACGCCAGCGCCAGCGCCACCATGGCGCCCTTGGTGACCAGCAGGCGGCCGTAGCCGCTCCGCCACAGGTCGGAGGGCGCTTCCAGCACGACCACCGCCGAGACCAGCCCCGCAGCCACCACCACGCCGACCAGCACGGCGGCCAGCCGCGAGTAGGCGCGGAGGGCGAAGCCGAAAGCAGTCGGAGTCGACCGACGGGCCCGCCAGAGGGCCAGCACCATCTGGGCGAGCAGCCCGATCCAGGCCGCGGCTGCCGCCAGGTGGACGAAGTCGATCAGCGTGCCCCACGCGCCGCCCTCGGCAGCCACATGGCCTCGCGCCGACCACGCCACCCCCCCAGCCGCCAGCAAGGCCAGGGGCAGCCATCCCCGCCGGGAGAGCGGCACTGCGAGAGAAGCCATGGCCATCAAGATGACCGCCAGCCCGCCCAGCCAGCCGGCCGGGGAGAATGCCGCCTCCCTCCACGAGACGAGGAAGGAGACAGTCGCCGCCACCAGCGCCAGCAGCAGGGCAGGCCGCAGGCCGAGCGGCTGGGGCAAGCCGACGTCTTCTCTTTGGAGGAACTGCCCGGCCAGAAGGGCCCCGCCCGCCAACGAGAAGCCGAGGAAGAACAGCCAACCGGCTACCGCCAGAGAGTAGGAGAGCGGCCCCGCTGCCCGAGAGATCGGCACTGCCCCTTCCACCTCCCCGACGGCGAAGGCGAACTCGCCGGCCGACTCGTGGGCGTCCCGGGCCGAGACGACGTGCCAGGCGACCAGGTAGATGCCGTCCTCCAGCGGGGGGAGGGAAAGGCGCAGCACCCGGCCCTCCAACTCGGCCCGAAGCGGCCCGGCCTCCAGCTCGGCGCCCGACGCCTTCCGGACAGCCACCCGGGCCGTCTCCAAGATCGCGGGCTCGCTGAACTGGAAGGCGACCGCCTGGGGGGCCGTCTGCAGCCGGGCTCCCTGGGCGGGATCGGTCCGCACCAGGAAGGCGTGCGCCCATGCCGGCCCGCCCAATCCCAGCAGCAGGGTGAGGAAGAGGGCGAGCAGGGCCGGCCGGGTCCGGCGCCCCATCAAGCCCGGGCCACCTCCCGCCAGGTCTCGCCGCCGTCGTCGGATCGCTGCAAGGTGCGGGGCTGTTCGGTCACGACCCAGAGCGCTCCGTCCGGGCCAACCGCGATGGCCACCCACTCCCCAGGGAGCTGCTGCCCGCGAGGAAGCAGCGTCGTCCAGGTCACCCCGGCGTCGTGGCTCTCCTCGATTCCGCGGGCGCTGAGGGCCACAAGATGAGCGGGATCGGTCGGGTCGGAGGAGAGCGACCAGGCCCCGACCTCGAGCGTGCCGGCGAAGCTGCCGCCGCCATCGGTGGACCGCACCACCCCGTTCTCCGGACCTGCCCCCACCACCACCTCTGGGTCCCGGGGGTCCACCGCCAGCGCCAGGAGGTCCGGGGGCACCCCACCGACTTCCGAACGGAGCTCCCAGCTCTCCCCGGCGTCACCGCTTCGAAACAGCCCGAACCCCACCACGAAGGCGTAGACCAGCTCGGGGTCGGAAGGCGCTTGGGCAAAGGCATGGATGTCCAGTCCCGGAAGATCAGGGGGACGGAGCGGCTGGA
>JALYHC010000287.1 GCA_030776765.1 Actinomycetota bacterium
CACCATCCCCTCACCGAGGCCAAAGGCCTCGGCGGCCTGTGGGTCCTCGATCCGGTCCACGACCTGCACTTCCAGGAAGTGGTTGCCGGCCCCCAGCGACCCGAGCTGGCCGCCTCCCCGGTCCAGCGCCCGGGAGCTGATGTGGGCGGGCTCCGCTCCCGGCGAGGTGCCGTTCTCCTCACAGCGTTCCAGGTCCGACGGCCAGCCATACCCGGCATCCAGCACCGCTGCAGCCCCTCGCTTGAGGACCTCTTGGACCAAGCGGCGGTCGGCGATGGAGCCCTTGCCCAGTCCACGGGGGATGCGGGCATCGAGCTCGGCCATGACCGCCTCCCGATGCTGCTCGAAGTCCGCCTGGCGGAAGCCGGAGCCGAGCAGGCGCACACCGCAGCAGATGTCGAAGCCCACGCCACCCGGGGAGACCACACCGCCCTCCTCCACGTCGAAGGCCGCCACCCCTCCGATGGGGAAGCCGTAGCCCCAGTGGATGTCCGGCATGGCCATGGAGGCGCCAACGATGCCGGGGAGGGTGGCCACGTTGACCACCTGCTGGGCGGCGCGGTCGGCCTGCGCCTTCTGAAAGAGCTCCTCGGAGGCGAAGATCACCCCGGGCACCCGCATGGGGCCCTCGGGAGGGATCTCCCACACGTCTGGCTGGGCTTGCCGCACTTGCATGAGGCCAACTGTAGGGAGCCGTCAGGGGGAGCGCACCAGGGCGTCCCGGATTTCCCGCAGCAGCACGATGTCCTCCGCCGGTTCGGGAGGAGGCTCGTCGCCCGGCATCCATTCGCGTTGCAAGCGATTGAGGACCTTGACCAGCAGGAACAGCGCCCAGGCGATGATGAGGAAGTTCACGACGGCGGTGAGGAAGTTGCCGTACAGCACCTGGCCCCCGCCCAGCTCGAGGACCAGGTCGGAGAAGTCGGGCTGGCCGAAGAAGGCGGCCACGGTTTGCATCAGGATGTCCCCGGCGAACGACTGCACCACCGCGTTGAAGGCTGCGCCCAGCACGAAGCCCACCGCAATGTCGAGCAGGTTGCCGCGCAGGGCGAACCCCTTGAATTCCTTCAGCATGCTGTCTCTCCCGCACTCGACATCCGCGGGATGGTAGGGGCGGCCGCCGTCCGACTACCGAGCCGGCGAGACCGCTAGACGTCGAAGATGATGCTGGCCTTCCAGCCGTCCTGGGTCTCGGCTACCTGCAGGTCGTGGTAGGTGATCGCCTTGACGGGAGGTCCCTGCAGCTCCACTTGGTCGAAGGCCAACCCGCCCACCCGTCCCTCCAGGCGGTGGTCCTCCAGGTGCTCCACCGAAAAGGAGCACAGCGCCAAGCCGGCCGAGTCGGCCACGAAGAGCAGCTCCTCCAGCCATGAGGCCAGCAGTTCCTCCCGGCCGGCACCCTGAACGCTCACCTCCCGCTCCTCCTCAGAGGAGGCACCAGAGAGGTCGAACATCATCTCGAACAACCCGAAGGCGGCGTTCTCAAACAGCTCCGGCAGGTCCCGGCCGTAGGCGACGATGCCGGTGTCGGCGGTGTGCTCGAGCGGCTCGTAGCGAGTCAACGGACCCATTGTGCCTCAGACCCGCCCGACCGGCACTCGAACCTAAGACAACACCCGCGCTCGCGCCACTAGAGCCTCAGGTTCGCTCGTTTGCTAGTCGCTCTCGCAAGCGCATGCGCTCCCGGCGGCGCACGTCTGCCTCCCGCTGGCGGCGCCGCTGCACCTCCGTCTCGGGCAGGATCGGCGGGACGGAGATGGGCTGCCCCTTCTCGTCGACACAGACGAAGGTCAGGTAGGCGCTAGTGGTGTGGGCCCGCTCGCCGGTGAGGGGGTCCTCTCGCTCCACCCGCACCCCCACCTCCATGGAGGTTCGCCAGGCCTGGTTCACGCAGGCGACCACGTGGACGATGTCGGTCAGGTGAACACGCTCCAAGAAAGAAAGGGAGTCGACCTGGGCGGTGACCACGCGCTGTCCGGAGTGGCGCATGGCCGTCACCCCGGCGGTGGTGTCCACCAGCTTCATGATCGACCCACCATGCACGAAGCCGGCCAGGTTGGCATCCCCTGGCTGCATCACCTGGGAGATGTGCGTCACCGAGGCTGATGGCGGTCGAGCTTCCACGAGTCACCCCTCACAAGCGAGTTGGCAGATCTAATAAACACGCGCTCAGATTCTCGGCATACGTCGCTAGAGCGGCGCGTTCTCCTACATGCAGTATCTTCTCACAGGCAGGACAACCGTGGACATCAACAAGCTGACCCAGAAGTCCCAACAGGCGGTGCTCGCCGCCCAGCAGCTTGCCCAGCAGGCCGACCATCAGTACGTGGAGGCCGAGCACCTGCTGGCGGCCCTCCTCTCTCAGAGCGAGGGCCTGGTGCACCCGCTCATCGCCAAGCTGGGGGTCTCCCCGGTCACCCTGCGCTCTCGTGCGCAGGACGCCCTCGACAGGCTGCCCAAGGTCTTCGGCAACATCGAGCAGGCGATGGGCGACGGCCTGCTGGGCGTGCTCCAGTCGGCCGACGAGGCGCGCCGGGCCTTGAAGGACGACTACGTGTCGGTGGAGCACCTGCTCATCGGCCTGCTCGAGTCGCAGACCGAGGCCGGCAAGCTGCTGCGCGACCAAGGGATCTCCCGGCAGGGCATCCTGGAGGCGCTGGTGGAGGTGCGGGGTCGCCAGCGGGTGACTACCCCGGAGCCGGAGGGAACCTTCGCTCCGCTCGAGCAATACGGCCGCGACCTGGTGGACCTGGCGTCCCAGGGCAAGCTGGATCCGGTGATCGGGCGCGACGACGAGATCCGCCGCGTCATCCAGGTGCTGAGCCGGCGCACCAAGAACAACCCGGTCTTGATTGGTGAGCCGGGCGTGGGCAAGACCGCCATCGTTGAGGGCCTGGCCCAGCGAGTGGTGGATGGGGACGTGCCCGAGGGCCTGAAGGGAAAGCGGGTGGTGGCCCTCGACGTGGGGGCGATGGTGGCGGGGGCCAAGTACCGCGGGGAGTTCGAGGAGCGCCTGAAGGCGGTGCTCAGCGAGATCAAGGCCGCCGAGGGCCAGATCATCACCTTCGTCGACGAGATGCACACGATCGTCGGAGCCGGCGCCGCCGAGGGCGCCGTCGACGCCTCCAACATGATCAAGCCCATGCTGGCCCGCGGCGAGCTGCGCATGATCGGCGCCACCACCTTGGACGAATACCGCAAGCACGTGGAGAAGGACGCCGCCCTGGAGCGGCGCTTCCAGCCGGTCTTCGTGCAGCCTCCCTCGGTGGAGGACACGGTGGCCATCCTGCGCGGGCTGAAGGAGCGCTACGAGGTGCACCACGGGGTGCGCATCACCGACTCGGCGCTGCTGGCGGCGGCCATACTCTCCGACCGCTACATCACCGGACGCTTCCTGCCCGACAAGGCCATCGACCTGGTCGACGAGGCGGCCAGCCGCCTGCGCATCGAGATCGACTCGATGCCCGAGGAGATCGACGAGCTGCAGCGCCGCATCAAGCAGCTGGAGATCGAGAGGACCGCCCTCCAGAAGGAGACCGACCCCGCCTCGGCTGAGCGGCGGGCCGCCTTGGAGGAGGAGCTGGCCAACCTGCGCGAGGAGGCCGACCGTCTGGGCGCCCACTGGCAGCAGGAAGTGGACGCCATCGCACGGATCCGCCAGACCAAGCAGGAGATGGAGGAGCTCAAGGCCGATGCCGAGCGTGCCGAGCGCGAGGGCGACCTGGAGCAGGCCGCCGAGCTGCGCTACGGGAAGCTGCGCGAGCTCGAGCAGCGACTCGGCGAGCAGCAGGAGTCGCTCGCCGACCTGCAAGCCGAGGCGCGCATGCTCAAGGAGGAAGTGGACGAGGAGGACGTGGCCGAGGTGGTGAGCCGCTGGACAGGCGTCCCCGTCTCTCGCCTCATGGAAGGCGAGATCGAGAAGCTGGTACGCCTGGAGGAGCACCTCCACCGGCGGGTGGTGGGCCAGGAGGACGCCGTCAAGGCGGTGTCCAACGCCATCCGCCGCAGTCGGGCGGGGCTGGCCGACCCCAACCGCCCCATCGGCTCCTTCATCTTCCTGGGCCCCACCGGCGTCGGGAAGACGGAGACGGCGCGCGCCCTCGCCGAGTTCCTCTTCGACAGCGAAGAGGCGATGGTGCGGATCGACATGAGCGAGTACATGGAGAAGCACGCCGTGTCTCGCCTGATCGGCGCGCCGCCGGGGTACGTGGGCTACGAGGAGGGCGGGCAGCTGACCGAGGCGGTGCGGCGGCGCCCGTACTCGGTGG
>JALYHC010000288.1 GCA_030776765.1 Actinomycetota bacterium
TGTGTGGACCGGGCAGGTGGAGGTCGTCTACGGCCCGGGCCCCGACTGGTTGGAGACGGTGGCCATCGTCTTCACCGTGGGGCTGCTGGTACCCATCCTGGCGGTGGTAGCCAATCTGGCCGCCACCATGCAAGGCAAGTGGGACCTGCTGCGCAGCTCCATGGCCATCAGGTTCTCGGTTCTGGGGGGCCTGAGCTACCTGCTGGTGGGGGTCATGGGGGCCTTGGGCGCCACCCGTTCGGCCAGTGCCGTGGTGGACTTCACATCCTGGGAGGAGGCCACGCTGCACCTGACCCTGTTCGGGCTGCTCACCTCCTGGCTGGCGGCTTTCATCTACCACGCCTGGCCCCGTCTCATCGGCCGAGACTGGTTCAAGCCGTCGTTGGCCGAGCGGCACTTCCGCCTCACTGCGGGCGGCTTGACGCTCCTGGCCCTGGCTCTGTGGGCGGGTGGCCTGGTGAGCGGCTACAGCTGGGCGGGAGGAGCCGCCACCGCCGCCTTCGCCAATGCCGGCGAGGGCTTTCGGGCCAGCCTGTCGAGCTTGGGCCTGTTCCGGCTCCTGGCCGTTCTCGGCATGCTGGGGGTGGCGGCCGGGCAGGCGCTCTTCGTTTTTCACATGTACCGCACCTACACCTCGGGGCCGGCAGTGGCCCAGGAGTTGCTGGTGCCGGTCCCCCCCTCCTCTTCCACTCAGCCGTCCAGTGAAGAAGAGGAAGCCGTTGGCTGACGTCTCCCAGGTCTCCGAGCAGCTCGGGGTGCCGGAGCGCCTCATCGAGCGGTCGTCGGCGGCGCGGGCGCAGGCGGAAGGCGTGCCGGTCGAAGAGGTGCTAGAGGCATGGGCAGGCGGAGGTGCCATCGAAGGGGCTGCTCCGCCGGCGGCGCCCGCCGAGGCTCCACCGGAAGAGGCCGAGGTGGAGGAAGCGGCTCCAGAGGAGGAGCCGGCGCCAAAGGAAGAGGAGGAGGAGCCGGAGCCGGTTCCTGCCGCCGCGGCGGCCCCCCCTGCCCCCCTGGTCGAGGCGCCTGCTCCCCGGCCCCGGCCCAAGGGGCCTCCTCCCATGCGAGAGCCGCAGCGCTGGGACGACCATCGGTTGGTGCTGGCGGCCGTGCTTTCCCTGTTCGCCCTGGGCGTCCTGATGGCGCTGGTGCTGCCGGTGGTCGATTCCCTGGCCGTCGAGTCCACCACCTTGGCCCGGATGTGGCGCAACTATCCCGCCTTCGCCTCTGGAGAGTTGCCCGAGGAGACGGCCCTGGCAGAGGCTGGGCTGGACCCGGAGGCGGTGGTCCGGGGGCGCCAGGTCTACCTGGCGGAGGGCTGCTGGTACTGCCACACCCAGCAGGTGCGCCCTATCGTCACAGACGCCGGCCTGGGCCCGGTCACCCGTCCCGGCGACCTGGTCTACGAGCGCCCCCACGTCCTGGGCAACCGCCGGGTGGGTCCCGACCTCATGCACGTGGGGGCACGGGAGCCGACCAACCAGGTTGCGTGGGTGGTCGGCTACCTGCAGGACCCCCGGGCCGAGCGTCCCTGGTCGACCATGCCTGCCTACGGCTACCTCCCTGAGGAGGACCTGGTCGCCCTGGCCCAGTACTTGGTCAGCCTCAAAGGCTCTGCTCCTCAACCAGAAGGGAGCGAGGGCGAGCAAGGCGAAGGTGGCCAGACCACCACCACCGTGCCCGGCGGCGGGTAAGGCGCCACCACCACGGCGCCCGGCGGTTGATCCGCCGGCGCCTACGCTGTGGAGCGTGGTATTCGGCGTGAGCCGGTGGTAGGTCCCTATGGCTGAGCTGCTCTCGCAGGCCTCCGAGAAGCTCGGCGTGCCCGAGCGGCTCCTGGAGCGCTCCTCGGCGGCCCGCGCTCAGGCCGAGGGCGTCTCCGCCGAGGAAGTGCTGCAGGCCTGGCTGGGCGGGGGGGCGATCGAGGCCGCTCCGCCGGCCGAAGAGGAGGCTGCGGCGGCTCCCGAGGAGGACACGGAGGAGGCGGCCCCAGCCGAAGAACCATCTGAGGAACCGGTCGAGGAGGAGGAGGAGGAGGCCGCACCTCCCGTGCCGGTGGGGGCGGCGCCCGCGCCTCCTGCCCGGGAGGCCGCCCCGGAGGAGGAGCGGGAGCTGGTGACGGTGGTGCAGACGGCCGGCCTGCAGGAGCGCCCGGAGACCTCCATCCCCCGCTGGCTGCTGGTGGCCTTCCTGGTGCTGCCGCTCTACGCCCTGTTCTACGTCGTGGTGTACGCGGGAGGCCCCGACTGCGGACAGGCAGGGCTCCTGCAGGTCGACGAGGAGACCGGGGCGGTGCTCAACTGCGACGGGACCCCCTTCGCCGCCAGCGGGACTGCGGGTGCCGGCGCCGGGGGAGAGTTCCTCGCCATGGGACGAGGGCTCTACACCTCTCCGCCGGGCCTCTGTGCCAGCTGCCACGGAGCAGAGGGGGGCGGAGGGGTCGGTCCCGCCATGGCGGGCGGCGCAGTGGTGCAGACGTTCCCCTCATGTGACACCCACGTGGAGTGGGTCATCCTCGGTTCGAGCGAGTGGCCCGATCCCACCTATGGGGCTCCCGAGAAGCCGGTGAACGGAGGCATGCCTACCTTCCGCGATCAGCTGACGGAGGAGGAGATCCGGTCGGTGGTGCTCTTCGAGCGGGTCCAGTTCGGTGGGCAGCCTCGCGAAGAGGCCCTCGGTGATTGCGGCCTGGCCGCTCCCGAGGAGGGAGGCGGGGGCGCCCAGGAAGGCGAGGCCGAGGGCCAAGGCGAGCAGGGCGGAGAAGGCGAGGACGCCCAAGGGGACGCCGAAGGCGAGGACGCCCAAGGGAACGAAGGAGCCACTACCACCTCTGCCGGCGGCTAGCCCCGCCGAGAGGGGGTAGGCTGCCGGGATGGTCGCTCCCGAAGTCGTCGTGGTGGGAGGAGGGCCGTCCGGTTCCTCCGTCGCGTACTGGCTGGCGCGCCGGGGCCACTCGGTCGTTCTGGCCGAGAAGAAGGAGTACCCCCGCGAGAAGACCTGCGGCGACGGCCTCACCCCCCGCGCCATCTATGAGCTGTCGCAGATGGGGTTCGACTTCTCGGTACCGGAGCTGCACCGGATCGAGGGGCTGCGCTCCTACGCCGGGGAGCGGAAGCTGGAGCTTCCCTGGCCCGAGCACCCCACCTATCCCAATTGGGGCGGGATGATCCGCCGGGCCGACCTCGATGCCCAGGTGGCCGCCTTGGTGGAGAAGCAGGGCGTGGTGGTGCGCCAGAAGGCCACCGCTACCCCGGTGATCGAGGAGGGCCTTCTGGCCGGAGTGCGACTGGCCCAAACCGGGGATGAGGAGGTGCTGCGGTCCAGGATGGTGGTGATCGCCGACGGCTCCCTGTCCCGCTTCGGTTGGGAGCTGGGCACCCATCGCGACAAGAGCTACCCACTGGGCCTGGCCACTCGCGGCTACTTCACGAGCAGCTTCTCAAAGGACCGCTTCCTGGAGAGCCACCTGGACGTTCGCGACCCGAGCGGAGCCAGCATCCCTGGGTACGGATGGGTGTTCCCGTTGGGGGACGGCACGGTCAACGTGGGGGCCGGCGTGCTCTCCACCGCCAACCGTTGGAAGGGCGTCAACACGTCGGCCTTGATGGAATCCTTCCTTCACATGGTGCCCGACTACTGGGGGGTGAGCCCGGAGACCGCCATCAGCGAGCCGAGGGGTGGCAAGCTGAACATGGGCCTGTCGGTCGGGCCCCGCTTCGGCCCCAACTGGGTGGTGGTGGGCGACGCCGGGGGGGCCATCAACCCGTTCACCGGGGAGGGCATCGCCTATGCCTACGAGACCGGTCGCATGGCGGCCCACTACATCCACGAGGCCCTGGTCCAGGACGACTTCGGCCTGCTGGCCCGCTATGGCGAGGCCCTGGAGGCCGCCTACGGCCTCTACTACAAGATGGGCCGCATCTTCGTCAAGGCCATCAGCCGCCCGAGCGTGATGAGGGCGCTGGTGCACACCGGCCTGCGCTCCCGGCCGCTCATGGAGTGGGTGCTGAGGGTGATGGCCAACCTGGTCGACCCGGAAGACCCCAGGGTCGGCGAGCAGGCCTACCGCATGATCGAGCGCATGGTCCGCGTGGCGCGGTAGCTTCTTCTCCCCACCTTCTCCAACAGGAGGACAGATGCTCTACAGCACCTGGGCCCCGGTCTTCCTCATCTCCTCGATGGCCTGCTCGCCGTGCTGCGGCTCCAGGTTGACGGCCCGCACCGCCTCCCCCAGCACGCTCACCCGGTAGCCGAGGTCGACGCCGTCCAAAGCGGTGGCCTTGACGCAGTAGTCGGTGGCCAGGCCCACCACCACCAGCACAGCGATGGCGCGTGCCCGCAGGAAGTCGTCGAGCTCGGTGGGCTGCTCTTGGCCCGTTTCCGGATCTCGCATCGTGAACCCCGAATAACCGTCCTCGCCGTGGGATCCCTTGCGGACCACCGGGCCGTCCACCTCAAGGTCGGGATGAAGCTCGGCTCCCCAGGTGCCCTTCACGCAGTGGACCGGCCACACCCCCCCGTCCTTCTGGAAATGGGGGGTGCTGTCGGGGTGCCAGTCCTGGGTGTAGAGGATCGGCGAGCCGCCCTCCTTCGCCCGTCGGATCTCCCGGTTGATGACGGGCACCACCTCCTCGCCCCCCGTCACATAGAGGCTGCCCTCGGGGTCGGCGAAGTCGTTCTGTACGTCCACCACCACCAGGGCGGTGTCCGGCTGATAGTTGACCTTCTCCGTCATGATCCCTCTTCCTGGCTGCGGGCCAGTGCTTGGATGTCGCGCAGCCCGCGGTAGCTCTCGGCGTAGTCGATGCCATAGCCGACCACGAAGCCCTCTCCCACCGCCAGCCCACCGTATTCGACCGGCACCGAGCAATTGCCCTCCCGAACCAGCAGGGCGCAGCGGCGGACTGAGGCCGGATGGCCGGCCCGGATGCGCTCCACCACCACCTCCATGGTCAGGCCGGTGTCGGCGATGTCCTCCACCACCACTACGTGGCGGCCGCTCAGGTTGGTCTCCACGTCCTTGGTGATCTCCACCGCCCCGCTCGAGCGGGTCCCCTTGCCATAGGAGCGGGCCCGTACGAAGTCCACCTCGAACGGGATGTCCAGCTCCCGCACCAGGTCGGCCAGGAAGACGAAGGA
>JALYHC010000289.1 GCA_030776765.1 Actinomycetota bacterium
CGGGGGAGGAGAGGGATCTCATGGGACTGATGCAGCGGTTGTCGTTGATCTTCCGAGCCAAGGCCAGCCGGGCCCTCGACCGGGCCGAGGACCCCCGGGAGGTGCTCGACTACTCCTATGAGCGCCAGCTGGAGCTGCTGCAGAAGGTGCGCCGGGGGGTGGCCGACGTGGCCACCTCGCGCAAGCGGCTGGAGCTGCAGGGCCAGCAGCTGCAGCGGTCCTGGACCAAGCTGGAGGACCAGGCCCGCCGGGCATTGGAGGCGGGACGGGAGGACCTGGCCCGGGAGGCGCTCACCCGGAAGGCGGCCGTCGAGCAGCAGCTCCAGGGCTTGGAGGCACAGCACGCCCAGCTGGAGGCGGAGGAGCAGAAGCTGACCCTGGCCTCGCAGCGGCTGCAGGCGAAGGTGGACGCCTTTCGCAGCCGCAAGGAGACCATCAAGGCCACCTACTCGGCGGCCGAGGCGCAGACCAAGATCGGCGAGGCCATCTCCGGCATCTCCGAGGAGATGGGCGACGTGGGCTTGGCGTTGGAGCGCGCCGAGCAGAAGTCGCTGGAGATGCAGGCGCGGGCGGGCGCCATCGACGAGCTGATGGCGGCGGGCGTCTTCGAGAGCCCCACCAGCTCCAGTGATGGCGTGGAGGCGGAGCTGGACCGCATGACCGCCGACCAGGCGGTGGAATCCGACTTGGACCGGCTCAAGCGTGAGCTGGGGGCGAGCTCCTCGCCCACCTCTCTGGAGCGGGGCCGCGAGGAGGCCGGGCGGTGATCGTGCGCATCCTGGGTGAGGGCCAGTTCGATGTGCCGGACTCCGACCTCGACGACCTCAACGAGCTGGACGACCGCCTGGTGGAGGCGGTGGAGGCAGGGGACCACCAGGGCTTCCGGGAGGCGCTGGGGCGGTTGCTGGAGGCCGTGCGAGCCCACGCCAGCCCGCACGCCCCCGATGCGCTGGACCCCTCGGACCTCGTCTTGCCCGGCGCCGATTCCTCACTGGAGGAGGTGCGTGCCCTGCTGAGCGACGAGGGCCTCGTCCCCGACTAGGCCATGGCACGAACCCGCTTCCCACCGGACCACCGGCTCTCCAGACGGATGATGGTGACCATGTTCCTGCTGGGCCTGCTCTATGTGGCCTTCGTGGGGGTGATCCTGGCCGTGAGCCGCTCGGCGCTGCTGGCGCTGGTGCTGGCAGGCGGCTTTCTCTTGGTCCAGTACTTCGCCTCCGACCGCATCGCCCTCTTCGCCATGGGCGGCCACGAGGTGACCCCGCAGCAGGCCCCACGCCTGCACGCCATCATCGACCGCCTGTGCGCGCTGGCTGACATGCGCAAGCCCCGGGTGGCCATCGCCGACGTCGACCTGCCCAACGCCTTTGCCACCGGCCGCGACCCGGACCACGCGGTCGTCTGCGTGACCACCGGCCTGCTGCGCCGCCTAGACGAGCCGGAGGTGGAGGCGGTCCTCGCCCACGAGCTCTCCCACGTCGCCCATCGGGACGTGGCGGTGATGACCATTGCCGGCTTCCTCGGCATCGCCGCCGGCTTCCTGGTGCGCATGACGCTCTATTCGGGGATGTACGGAGGCCGTCGGGGCCGCGAGGGCGGCGCCCCGGTCATCCTGGTGGTGATGCTGGTGTCGGCGGCCGTCTACGCCATCAGCTTCCTGCTTACCCGGGCCCTGTCGCGCTACCGAGAGCTGTCGGCCGACCGGGCCGGTGCGGTTCTCACCGGCCGCCCGTCCACGCTTGCCTCGGCGCTGGTCAAGATCAGCGGAGAGATGAGCCGCATCCCCACCCGGGACCTGCGCAAGGCGGAGCCGCTCAACGCCTTCTTCCTGGTCCCGGCCCTGGCCGAGGGCTTCAGCCTGTCCTCACTGTTCTCCACCCATCCCAGGTTGGAGCAGCGACTGGACAACCTGGCCCGCATGGAGCGCGACATGGGCCGGGCGTGAGCTGGCTGGACGCCCTGCTGGGACGGACCAAGCCCAAGCAGCCCGATCTCGATGCGCTCTTCGCCCTCCCCGGGGCGGCGGTGACCCTCCAGGTGGCGGTCGGCCTGCTCCCGTCCGGGTGGGGGGCGGTCTCCTTCAAGCCCGCTTCCAACCAGGCCTTCACCGCCACGGGAGAGGAGCTGCACGACCTGCTTGGGCTGGCCATCCAGGAGACCGAGAGCCGCCTGCACGGGGAAGACGACCGCTACGGCTACCGCTGGGTGGTGCTCGAGGACCCCGACATGGAGGACCTGGTCACCACCGTGCACCTCGTCAACAGCACTCTGGAGGCGCGGGGCTTCGGCTCCCAGCTGCTCTGCTCGGTGTTCGGCTTCGCCACCGAGGAGGGGCGCTCCTGCCATCTCGTCTATCTCTACAAGCGGGGCACCTTCTACCCGTTCGCTCCTCGGGACGGGGAGCGCCGCGACAACGAGCTGGAGCTGCGGGTGCGCGGGGCGGTGGAGTCCGACTTGCCCGTCGAAGAGGACCTGTCCCGGTGGTTCCCCATCTGGGGGGTACCGGCACCGAGGTAGGGATGCATGAGATGCACCCCTACCCCCTGCCTGTTTGGGAGCCGCCTTTCAGGGACACGGCCGGGCTGGCGTAGACGACCACGTTGCTGTCGTAGGTCCTCTCGGTCTGGTTGAAGCCCCCGCCGCAGGTCACCAGGGTGAGCACCGGTGGTCCCCGGCGGGAGAAGATCGAATCGAGGGGAAGCTCGCTCTTGTGATACCTGGTGCGGGCTCGGGTGACGAAGCGGCGCTCGCTGCCGTCCTCGAAGCCCACCACGATGACGTCTCCCGGCTGCAGCTCTTCCAGCTGGAAGAAGGCCCCCGGGCCCTGGCCGGCCACGTCCACGTGGGCGGCCAGGACGGCCGATCCCTCCTCGCCCGGCACCGGACCGAAGCGATACCAACCGACCTGGTTGGCAGCTGGTGGGACCTCCATCTGACCGGATCGAGGATCGACCCCCGCCGCCACCACCGGGGCTTCCACGGCCAGTGCCTCGATTCGGACCCAGGTGGGCGCCGCCCGTCGCTCGGGGACTAAGTCCCCGGCGCTCGCCTGGCGGTGATCGATCATGGCATCGGGACGGGAAGCTTCGGGGGTGCCCACGGGAGCAGTCGTCGCAGTGGTGCCTACGGGAGCAGTGGGATCGACGGCAGCACGCTCGGGCCGGGCAGGGGCATCGTCCCGCGCCGTCACCTCGAGGGCCTGCTCCACCTGCTCGACGTTGCCCATCCGGGCGGGGGTCGACATCGTCCACCAGGCGAGGGGCGCCGCCACCCAGACCAGGACGCCCATCCCCAGCATGGCCCAGCTCAGCAGCAGCGACCCGACTGGGGTGGGAGCTTCGTGCCGGCCGCTGCGCAGAAAGCAGGCAGGCGAGAGGTCCCAGCCTGCCCCGTGGGAGGGCTTCATCGGTTCAGTTGAGAGCCCGCCGCCCCCGGGCCAACCTGATTCCCGCCCCAACCATCAACAACGAGGCCGCCCCCAGCACCATGGCCAGGGCAGCCGGGAAGCCATCGGCGGCCAGGCCGCCGCTTCCGGTGGGGACGCCGGCGGGAGGCGCCTGCAGTCCCCCGATCACCTGGAGGGCCACCGTGAAGGAGCCGCCTTCCACGGAGCCGATCCCGTGGACGGCATACGACTGACCCTCGTCCAGGCTCAGTTGGGCCTCGAAGACGACCGGACCGTCCTCCCCGGTGGGCACGAGGGCGATGTCGTAGTCCCCTTCGGGGACCTCGAGGGCTTGGTTGTCCCCGTTGGCCAGGTCCTCGATCAGTACCGCTCCTCCGACGAGGACGTCCACGCTGGGGGCCGCCGCCCCATGGCGGATGGTGACGCGGGCGTTCCCGGGCCGGATCGGGGAGGTGTCGTTGACGAAGACGCTCAAGGTTGGCCGGCCGTCTTCGGTCACGTTGGCCACGATGGTCGCATTCGCCCCTCCGCCCAGGTCCACGTCCGAGGCCAGCAGGGGAAGCCGGCTGCCCGGCTCCTCTCCGGAGGGGTAGATCTCGATCTGGTGGGTATCGGCCGGCAACTCCAGGGACTCGGAGATCCGCCCGAAGGCGAAGCTCTCCAGCGCCAGCTCGCCGTTCACGTAGATGTCAATGGGAGCGCCGCCTTGCCCCTCCAGCCCATGGATGAAGGTGATGCCGCCGTCGGGCGCTTGTGCGGCAGCACCGGAGGCAGGCAGGGCCAGGAGAACCACCAGGAGTAGCAGCAGTGACGACCCGCGCAACGTGAAGCCTCCCTCTTGCCCGGTTTATCAGGGCCCGAACCTGAGAGCGGCTCTCCCCGGGCCGGCTGATTGCCGGATCATAGTCCTCCACCACCGCCCCTTGCCCCGTCGACCCGCTCTTTGGGCGGATCATTTGACGCCGCTGGGCGGCGGGACGGTGATGATCTTGGCGCGGTCGAGGTCGGATAGGTAGACGTAGTCGTGGTGGAGGATCTCCACCACCGAGAAGCTGATGCGCTGGTCCCCCTGCAGGCCTCCCAGTGCGAAGCGGACCCTCCCGTCCTCTCCCGTGCGGGCCGACACCAACCCGAGGGCCGATCCGGACCAGGCACCGGTCACCGTGGCTCCGGCCACCTCGGCGCCTCCCGAGCCCCGCACCTGCACGGTCACCACCGCGGTCCACCGTTCGGCTCCGCCGCCGGTGTCGCTGAGCGCCCGTGCCTCTAGGTCATGCACCGCCATGGTGCCCGGAGGCATCCTGGCGGGCGCCGACGGTGTAGTGGGGGGCCCGACGTCGGGGACCGTGGTGCTGGGTCCGCTCTCCGCCGAGGTGGTAGGTGGGGTGGTGGATGGTGGCCCGGCGGGTGAGTTGGTGACCGTCGTGATCGTCGTGGGCTCAGCCTCCTCGAGCGAGGCGGTGGCGGTCGTGGTCTCCGGGCCTGAGGAGGCGCTCGGCTCTGTGGTTGATGGCGAAGAGGTGGGTGCAGTGGTGCGATCGGAGAGAACCTCGGCTTCGGTGGGGACGTCGGCCTGGGAGCTGGGCCAGGTGGTCGACCAGAGCCCGGCGGCGAGGAGGACGACGACGAAGGTGGCCAGCCCGGTGAACAAGAGTGCCTGCTTGGTGAGCTGGCGGGCGTCCTGAGGTCTGCGATGGCGACTCGACCGCCGGCCCCTCTTCATGGCTGATTCCCACCTGCCTCTGCCCAAGACGATAGGCGGATGTTGCCATAATGCTCCGACCGGATTCCCGGCTCCCTTGCCGTCCCTTTATGCCGAGGAGCCGGAGAGCTTCTTCTCGAGGCAGTCGACGAACTGGCCCGCCATGCGAGCCGATACCTGTTTCACCAAGCCGGTGCGCCCGAACTGGGCGGCCGCGCCGGAGAGGTTCAGGTCGATCTCCATGAGCGCCTTGGTCCCCTCCGGGACCTCCTCCAGGCGATAGCTCACCTGCACCTGCGCCCGGCTGCCTCCCTTGCGATCTACCGCCTTGCCGCGGATCTGCCCGGCGTACCTGTCTTCGTCCCAGTCGACCTCGGCCTCTCCCTGAAATCCGAGGGACAGGGGACCGAGCTTCACCCCCAAGGTTCCCGAGTAGCTGCCGTCTTGGCGCTCCTCGCCCAACTCGGCGCCCGGCATGCAGTCGGCCACCTCTGGCACGTTCTCGAAGAACCGCCACACCTCCTGGCGGCTCCGGGCAACTTCGAACTCCTGGGTGAACTTGATGCCCGGCTCCCTTCTCCGCTTCCGCCTGCCACCACTACCTCGGAAGATAGCCGATGGAGCTCCTCTCAGGCCCGAGCGCGGGTGACCGCCCACTAGCCTCGGCGAGAGGAGGACGCGGCGGCCGGCATCGAGCTCGAGGGCATCTCCAAGATCTACCCGGGAGGCGGGCGCGCCGTTTCGGGCGTGACGCTGTCGGTGGAGGAGGGCGAGCTCTTGGCGCTGGTGGGCCCATCCGGATCGGGCAAGACGACGATCCTGCGGATGATCGCCGGCCTGGAGCAACCCAGCGAAGGCACCATCCGCATGGGCGGACGCGACGCCGGGGAGCTGGGGGTGCGGGACCGCGACGTGGCCATGGTCTTCCAGGAGGACGTCCTCTTTCCGTTCTTGACCGCCGGCGACAACCTGGGCTTCTCGCTGCGCATCCGCAAGGTTCCCGACGAAGAGGTCGACCGCCGGGTGGGGGCGGAGGCAAGGGTTCTCCACGTGGATCAGCTCCTCGGGCGGATGCCGGACACGCTCTCCGCCGGGCACCGGCAGGCGGTGGCCTCGGCCCGGGCCATGGTGCGGGTGCCGAAGGTGTTCCTCATGGACGAGCCGCTGGCGCGCCTCGACCCCCGGCAGCGGCTGCGGACCCGACGGGAGATCGCCCTCCTGCACAAGGGCTATGGGACGACCACCATCTACGTCACCAACGACCCCGCCGATGCCATGGCGCTGGGGGACCGGGTGGCGGTGATCGACGGCGGGGCGCTCCAGCAGGCGGGAACCCCTCAGGAGGTGTACCGGCGCCCGGGTAACCTCTTCGTGGCCGGCTTCGTGGGGGCGCCGGCCATGAATCTTCTCCCCGCCAGTGTGGATCGGGAGCCCAACGGCCTGTTCCTGACCATCGGCGGCCAGCAACTGCGCCTGCGTCCTCCTGCCGCGGAGGCCTACGTCGGCCAGCGGGTCGTGGCCGGCATCCGCCCGGAGGATCTGGCCGCCCAGGCCGACCAACCGCACCACCAGTCCGTGTCGGTGCAGGTGGGCCACGTGGAGTACCTCGGCTCCCACGCTCTCGCCCACGGCATCCTCGCTCCCAGAGTCGAGTTGGTGGCGCGACTCTCCGCCCCGCCCCCCGTCGGGCAGCCGCTCAAGCTGGCAGTCCCCATGCACAAGGTCCACCTCTTCGATCCCGATACCGGCTCGGTGATCGTCCACTCGTTGTGAGTCCCGGCGAACCGAGGGCTCCGCTGTACCGGCACGCGCCACTATGACCTAAAGGTCATCTTCCGGCAACAGCCGCGCGTGGCGGTCTGCTAAAACTCAGGTCCGCGAGGAGGGCGCTTCGCAAGCCGCCGCCGCCTGGGTAACCTCCGGCTCGAAGGTGAACCGGAGATCCCCATAAGCACCGCCATAGGCTTACTGGCCGTCTTGGCCCTGATCCTCGTCAACGCCTTTTTCGTGGCCGGTGAGTTCTCTCTGGTGGCGGTGGACCGCAACCGCGTGGAGCGCCTGGCCGAAGAGGGCGGGCGCCGGGCCGACCGTGCCCTGCGAGCCTTGCGGTCGCTCTCCTTCCAGCTCTCCGGCGCCCAACTGGGCATCACCGTCTCCTCGCTGGTCCTCGGCTTCATCGCCGAGCCCACCATGGCCGTGGTGCTCGAGCCGCTCGTCTCGGCCCTCCCTTGGGTTCCGGAAGGATCCACCCTGGGGGTCTCCATCGGCCTGGCCCTGGCGCTGGCCACGATGCTGCAGATGGTGATGGGCGAGCTGGTGCCAAAGAACCTGGCCATCGCTCGCCCGCTCGGCTCCTGCCTGGCGGTTGCCGCTCCCATGCAGTGGGTGAACGGCCTGCTGGCGCCGGTCATCGTGTTCCTCAACGAGTCCGCCAACTGGACGGTGCGGCTGCTCGGCATCCACCCCCGAGAGGAGCTGACCGGGGTGCGCTCACTGGAGGAGCTGGAGGTGGTGATCCGCTCCTCGAGCCAGCAGGGGGAGATCGACGAACTGGAGCTGGCCCTGCTCACCCGCTCGATCGGCTTCGGAGAGATGATCGCCGCCCACGCCATGACGCCGCGGGTCTCAGTCATCGCCCTGGCCGGGGACGACCCGCTCGAGGAGCTGCGCCGAGTGGCGCTCGAGTCGGGCCATTCCCGGTTCCCCGTCTACGGAGAGAGCCTCGAGGAGATCGTGGGAGTGGTGCACGTCCTGGACTACTTCCGAGTGGCGCCCGACCAACGGGGCAATCGGCGGGTGGGCGACATCGCTCAACCCGCCCTGGTGGTCCCCGAGGCCCGAAACCTGAACGACGTCCTCATCGATATGCAGCGGGAGCGCAAGCAGTTGGCGGTGGTGGTGGACGAGTACGGGGGGACGGCGGGCATCATCAGCGCCGAGGACCTGCTGGAAGAGATTGTCGGGGAGATCGAGGACGAACACGACTTGAGGGCGCGCAGCTCCCGTCCAGAAGACGGAGGAGTTGCCGAGACGGTCCCCGGCCTTGCCCATCGGCACGAGCTGCGTGAGGCGACCGGGTTCGAGATGCCGGAGAGCCGCTACGAGACGCTGGCCGGCTTCCTCATCGCCCACCTCGGCCGGTTCCCCATTCAGGGAGAGGTGATCCAGGTGGGCGAGTGGAGCTTCGAGGTCGTGGCCATGGAGGGCTACCGGATCGAGCGGGTGGCCGTACGGGGCCCGCTGGGGCGCGAAGAGCCGGAAGAGTCATGACGGCCTGGCACCTGCTCATCGCCCTGCTCCTGCTGCTGGCCAACGGCTTTTTCGTGGGGGCGGAGTTCGCCCTCACTGCCGCCCGGCGCACCACTATCGAACAGTTGGCCTCGGGGGGCAGCCGGCGGGCCAAGGCGGCCCTGGCATCGATGCGCGAGCTCTCGTTCATGCTGGCCGGCGCCCAGCTCGGCATCACCATGGCTTCGCTGGGCCTGGGGTTCGTGGCCGAGCCGGCGGTGGCCCGGCTCATCGAGGCGGCCCTGCTGTCCGTGGTGGAGATCCCCTCGGGCCTGGTGCACGCCATCTCCTTCGTGGTGGCCCTCGGCATCGTCGTCTACTTGCATATGGTGGTCGGGGAGATGGCGCCCAAGAACGTCGCTATCTCCGAGCCGGAGCGAAGCGCCATCTGGATGGCCGCCCCCTTCCGGGTGTATGCCAACCTCTTGCGTCCGGTCATCCACCTGCTCAACGCAGCCGCCAACGGGATGCTGCGCCTGCTGGGCGTGGAGCCGCGCGATGAGCTGGAGGTGAACCACAGCGCCGAGGACATCGCTGCAATGATCGCCGCCTCCCGGCGGGAGGGGTTGATCAAGGACTTCGAGCACCGGCTGCTCGCCGGGGTGCTCGAGCTGGGAGACCGGGACGTCACCGAGGTGATGGTGCCTCGCAGGGAGGTGGTGGCGGTCCCCCTCTCCATCACCCCCGCCGAGGTGGAGCAGTTGGTGGTGCGCACCGGCCACTCCCGATTCCCGGTCTACGAGGAGGGTGTCGACGACCTGGTGGGCTTCGCTCATGCCAAGGATCTGCTGCGGGTGCCCGACTATCGGCGCGAGGTGCCCCTCGACCGGTCGTTGGTTCGCCCCTTGCTGGTGGTGCCCGAGTCGGGGAAGGTGGACCGGCTGCTGGCCGAGATGCGGCGGCAGCGCAACCACCTGGCCCTGGTGGTCGACGAGCACGGGGGAACGGCGGGGATCGTGACGTTGGAGGACCTCCTCGAGGAGCTGGTGGGGGAAATCCGCGACGAGCACGACCGGCGGGAGGACGAGCTGCGCCGTTTGGGAGGAGAGCGCTTCGTCGTGCCCGGCACCATGCGGCCCGACGAGCTGACCCGGCCCATCGGGCTGCGCCTGCCGGAAGGCGACTACGACACCGTGGGTGGTTTCGTGATGGAGCGCCTGGAGCGCGTGCCGCGCCGGGGAGACCGGGTGGAGTTCGACGGCTGGGTGCTGCGGGTCCGCCGCATGGACGGCTTCCGGGTGGCCGAGGTGGAGGTGGAGCGGGCCGGCTGAACCTAAGGCTCGGCTGTCGCCCCATGCGCCACTATTGCCTAAAGGTGGCGGCTGAAGCCCGGGTATTGACCGGCTAAGGGTCCCGGCTAAAGGGCCCGGGCGGAGTCGGGGAGGGGAGCGGTTCGATGTCCAGCTCGATGAGCGAGTGCGCCTGACGGAGCGCCGCCTCCACCGCTTCTGCTGATTGCCCCCGGGCAAACAGGAAACCCAGGTAGCGGTCGCCCTCGGGCAGGGGCCGGATTGCCTGCCCGATAGGGATGGTG
>JALYHC010000290.1 GCA_030776765.1 Actinomycetota bacterium
GCGCTGCGGCTCGGCTCGCTCGATCTCGACGTCGCGCTCGAGGTCGCCGACGGAGAGGTCGTCGCCGTGCTCGGCCCCAACGGCGCGGGCAAGACCACGCTGCTCCGAGCGCTGGCCGGCCTGCTGCCGCTCGGCGAAGGGTTCGTGCGGCTCGGGGACACGCTGCTGGAGGGCCCCGGCGTGCGGGTCCCGCCGGAGCGCCGCGCGGTCGGGATGATGTTCCAGGACTACCTGCTGTTCCCGCACCTGAGCGTCCTCGACAACGTCGCCTTCGGGCCGCGGGCAGGGGGCGCCGGACGGGGCGACGCCCGGCGGCGCGCCGTACGCTGGCTCGAGCAGGTGGGCATGGGCGGGGCGGCGCAGTCGAGGCCCGGCGCCCTCTCCGGGGGGCAGGCCCAGCGGGTTGCGCTGGCTCGAGCACTCGCCACCGAGCCCGCCCTGCTGCTCCTCGACGAGCCGCTCGCCGCCCTCGACGTCGAGGCCCGCCAGTCGGTGCTCCGGGAGCTCCGCCGGCATCTGCAAGGGTTCTCCGGCCCGTCGCTCTTCGTCACCCACCACCCGCCCGAGGCCATCACCCTGTCCGACCACCTGGTGGTCCTGGAAGGGGGCCGGGTGGCCCAAGCGGGCACCGTGGAGGAGGTGACCCGCCGCCCCCGCTCACCTTGGGTGGCGCGGCTGGTGGGCGTGAACCTCTATCGCGGCCACGCCCGCCACCACCTGGTGGAGCTGGCCCAGGGAGGAAGCCTGGTGGCCGCCGATGGAGCCCAGGGAGAGGTCTTCGCTCTGGTACGCCCGGAAGCGGTGGCCCTCTACCGGCACCGCCCCGAGGGCTCCCCTCGCAACACCTGGCCGGGTACCGTCGCCGGCCTGGAACCGATCGGCCAGCGGACCCGGGTGCAGGTGGAAGGACCGATCCCGGTGGTGGCGGAGGTCACCCCGGCCGCCGTCGCCGCCTTGGAGCTGGCCGACCGCCAGGCGGTGTGGGTGTCGGTCAAGGCGACCGAGGTCGAGCTGTACCCGGCCTGACGCCCAACGTAAGTGAGACGAACCCCAGGCAATAGCCGCGCGTGGCGCGCCACTAAAACGCAAGGTCCCTGTCACAACTCGAGGTAGAGCTAGAGCTCGGGGTTGGGGCTCTCGATGCACACCAGGCGCGCCTCTTCTGGGCCGAGGACCTGGAAGCTGTGCCGGACCCCCGCCGGGGCCACGATCACCATCCCGGGGACCGCCTCCACCGTCTCCTCCCCGACCGTCCAGCGCATACGCCCGGAGCGCATCACCAGCACGTGGTCCTCCTCGTGAGTATGGAGGTCCTCCACCTGGCCGGCATGGTGCCTGGTGATGTAGATGGCCGCCCCGGGAAAGAGGATGGTCTCGTCCTCGGTATCGGGACCGATGATGCGCGTGCAGGTGTCCCGGTGGGTGCGCTTCGCCTGTGCCACTTCGCCTCCTTGTCTGGCCACCTTCCCCCTCCCACGGCCCGCTGCGGGAGGCGGCCCATTATCCACCGCCGTCCGTTGGTGGCACCACCTATCCTCGGCCGGTTGTGACCTCCCCCACCCGAGACACTCCTTTCTCCGTCGTCCGGGGCGGCCTGGGCCTCATCGCCCAGTTCGTGCGGCGCCGCCCGGCTTCCTTTGCGCTGGCGGTAACCGGGGCGGCCGCCTTCGCCTCGGCGATCGTGGCCTCGGCGGTGGTGGTGGGATGGGTGACCGACCGGCTCATCATCCCCGTCCTCGACGGCGGGGAGCCGGTCGCCGGACGCCTGCTGCCGGCGGTGCTCCTCATCTTGGGGGTGGCCACTTGGAAGGCAGCCGGCATCACCCTGCGGCGCACCGCCGCCGGGTGGCTGCAGTTCCATACCCAGGCCGACCTGCGCTCGCGGCTCATGGAGCACCAGCTCGACCTGCGGCTCTCTTGGTTCTCCCGGCGCACCACCGGCGACCTCCTCGCCGTCACCGAGAGTGACGCCAGCCAGGCCACTTGGGTGCTGGCCCCACTCCCCTACGGCACCGGCGTGTCGCTGCTGCTGGTGGGCTCGGTGGTGGTGATCACCGTCATCGACCCCTGGCTGGGCCTCATCACCCTGGCCGCCCTGGCCGGCATCGTCTCCGCCGACGTGTGGGGCGCCTGGCGGACCTTCCGCTTGTACGAGGAGGTGCAGGAGCTGCGGGGCCGGATGAGCGGGGTGGCGCACGAGAGCTTCGACGGCGCCCTCACCGTCAAGGCGCTCGGCCGGGAGGCCTTCGAGACGGCTCGGTTCCGAAAGACGGTGGAGGCGCTGCGGGACGGCCTCATCCGGGTGGGCATCGTCTTCAGCTCCTACCGGGCGGTGGTGGACGCCCTGCCGGCCGCCACCACCGTGGTGCTGCTGCTGGTGGGTGTGGTGCGCATCCGGGCCGGGGCGGTCACGCCGGGCGACATGGTCACCGTCGCCTACCTGCTCTCCCTCCTGGCGGTCCCGGTGCGCCTGGTCGGCTACGTCACCTGGGAGATGGCCACCAGCCTGGCCGGCTGGGGGCGGGTGGAAGAAGTGTTAGGCGCCACCGAACAAGTCCCCTACGGCACACTGCCAGCCCGCCGGGACGGCCAGGGCGCGGAGGTGTCGGGCCGGCGTGTCGGCTTCTCCTACCAGGAGGGCCCCCTGGTGCTCGACGAGCTGCACCTCGAGGTGCCGCCGGGCCGCACGGTGGCGGTGGTGGGGTCGACCGGGTCGGGGAAGTCGACCCTGGCCGTGCTGCTCGCTCGCCTGTGGGACCCGGTGAGCGGCACCATCTCCCTGGACGGCCGGGACCTGCGCCGCTTCGCCCGCTCGGAGCTGGCCGCCGAAGTCGCCTACGTCCCGCAGGAGGCGTTCCTGTTCAACGACACGGTGAGCGGCAACATCTCCCTGGGCGCGCCGTGCTCGCCGGAGGAGGTAGAGCAGGCGGCCCGCCTGGCGGGCGCCCACGAGTTCGTCACTGCCCTGCCCGAGGGATACGACACCCGTATCGGTGAGCGGGGCACCACGCTCTCCGGCGGGCAGCAGCAGCGGGTAGCCCTGGCCCGGGCCCTGGTGCGGCGCCCGCGCCTGCTGGTTCTGGACGACGCCACCTCGGCGGTGGACCCATCGGTGGAAGCCCGCATCCTGCGGGGCCTCAAGGAGGCGCGCCTTCCTTCCACCGTGCTGGTGGTGGCCTATCGGCGAGCCACCATCGTGCTGGCCGACGAGGTGATCTACCTGGAGGACGGACGGGTGGTGGCGCAGGGCCGCCACCGGGACCTGCTGGAACAGGTCCCCGGCTACGCCCATCTGCTGCGGGCCTACGAGGAGGACGCCGCCGCCCGCCAGGCCGAGCAAGCCGAGGAGGTGGCGCGTTGACCACCGTCGATGAGACCCCCGCCATCCCCACCTCGGTCGCCCTGCGGCGGACCTTGCGAGAGGCGCCCGCCCTGCGCCGCGGCCTGGGCCTCACCGTCCTCCTGGCGGCGCTCGGCATCGCCGGCCAGCTGGTGGTGCCGGTGGTGGTGCAGCAGCTCGTCGACCGCGAGATCCTCGCCACCGGGGATGTGGACGTGGCAGGGGCGCTACGCCTGGGGGCGGCGGCGCTGGCCGCCCTGGCGGCGGCGGTGGCGGCCAGCCGGGCGGCCATGCTGCGCCTGGTGAGCGCCACCGCCGAGGGACTGGCCGAGCTGCGGGTGAAGCTGTTCCGCCACTTGCACGACCTGTCCATCCTGCACGTCCAGTCCGAGCGGCGGGGCGCACTGGTGGCCCGGGTCACCTCGGACATCAACACCATCCAGGAGTTCATGGAGTGGGGCGGGGTGGGCATCCTGCTCGGCTCCGCCCAGGTCCTGCTGGCGGTGGTGGCCATGGCGGTCTACCGGTGGCCCCTCGCCCTGCTGGTGGTGGCGGGCGTGGTGGTCTACGCCGGGCTGATGGTGTGGTTCCAGCGCATCCTGGCCCGCGCCCACGACCAGGTGCGCCAGCGGGTGGGCGACAGCCTGGCGGTGCTGGGGGAGGCCATCTCCGGCCTGCCGGTGGTACGGGCGTACGGGGCGGAGGCCGCCACCATGGAGCGGGTCAGGGCCACGCTGGCGGCGCAGGTGGGGGCCGAGTACCGCACCGGCAAGCTGGGGGCCTTCCTCTTCTCCTCCGCCGAGCTGTTCGCCGCCACCATCACCGTCGCAGTGGTGGCGGCCGGCGTGGTATTCGGTGCCGCCCGCGGGGTGTCGGCCGGCACCCTGCTGGCCTTCCTGTTCCTGGTCAACCTGCTCATCGATCCCATCCAGATGCTCGTGGAGACCCTCGACAACGCGCAGGCGGCGGCGGCCGGGGTGCGGCGGGTGCTGAGGGTGCTCGACACCCGCATCGATCTCCCCGACCCGGACCAGGGCGTGGACCTCCCCGCAGGAGGGCTCGACGTAGCCTTCCGGGGCGTCGGGTTCAGCTACCCGACCGGGCCGGAAGTGCTCTCCGACATCTCGCTGCAGATCCCCGCCGGGCGCCGCTTGGCGGTGGTGGGCGAGACCGGGTCGGGCAAGACCACCTTCGCCAAGTTGCTCTGCCGCCTCCTCGACCCCAGCGAGGGCCGCATCGAGGTAGGGGGTGTCCCGCTCGACCAGGTCCGGTTCGCCTCACTGCGCCAACGGGTGGCGTTCGTCCCCCAGGAGGGGTTCCTGTTCGGGGGGACGCTGGCCGACAACGTGCGCTATGGCCGCCCGGAGGCGTCCGAGCGCGAGATCGAGGCGGCGTTCCTCGAGCTGGGGCTGGACGAGTGGCTGGAGCGGCTGCCGAGCGGCCTCCAGGCGCCGGTGGGAGAGCGGGGGGGCCAACTCTCGGCCGGCGAGCGCCAGCTGGTGGCGCTGGTGCGAGCCTGGATGGCCGTGCCCGACCTGCTGGTCCTCGACGAGGCCACCTCGGCGGTGGACCCGGCCCTCGAGGTGCAGCTCCGCCGGGCGATCGAGCGCCTCACGCGGGGCCGCACCAGCGTGACCATCGCCCACCGGCTCTCCACTGCCGAGGCCGCCGACGAGGTGCTGGTGTTCGACCGCGGGCGGCTGGTGGAGCGAGGCCATCACCGGGACCTGGTGGCCGCCGACGGGGTCTACGCCCACCTGCACGCCGACTGGACGACCGGCTCGGCGGTGGCCTGATCCTCCCTCCCCCTCTGGCGTCCCCTCCCTCCCCCGCTTGCGGGGAAGGGCCGGGGAGGGGGTACAAGGGAAGCTGAGGGAACGACCGATGAAAGATGGAACCCCAAACCCAAGCCCGGCGTCTGTGAGTGGATGACCGAGATCGCCAGCGATCGGGGCGAACCGACCGCCCGCCTCGCCTTCAGCCGGTTCGAGGACTTCTACCACGCCCACCGCGACGAGGTGGCCCGGGCCCTGACGGTCACGCTGGGCGACCCTTTGCTGGGCGCCGAGGCCGCCGACGAGGCGATGGCCCGGGCCTATCAGCGCTGGCGGTCGGTGCGCTCCTACGCCAACCCGGCCGGCTGGGCGTACCGGGTGGGGCTCAACTGGGTCCGCTCTCGCTTCCGCCGCCGGCGTCGCGAGCTGCTCGGGATCCCCTATGAGCCGCCAACTTGGGACCCGGAGCCGGCCGACCCGGCAGTGGGGCGGGCGGTGCGGGCCCTCCCTGAGAAGCACCGGGCGGTGGTGGTCCTTCGCTACTCCCTCGAGTGGAGCCACGAGGAGATCGCCCAGGCGCTCGGCATCCCGGTGGGGACGGTGAAGAGCCGGCTCCACCGGGCGCTGGCACAACTACGACAGGAGTTAGGATCATGAGCCTCGAGACCCGCCTCCGCAGGGAGCTGCAGGCAGAGGAGGCCCGCCTGGCGCCGCCCCCAGGCGACCTCGACCGGGTGGTGCGCAGGGGACGCCACAAGAAGATGGCGGCGGCGGTGGGAAACGTCCTGTTG
>JALYHC010000291.1 GCA_030776765.1 Actinomycetota bacterium
AAGGTGAAGAAGCCGGGGTCGAAGAGGGTGACGGCGTCGTCGGTCGTGACCACCAGACACGAATCGGTGAGGCGTCGGATCGTCGGCATGCCGCCACCCTAACGGCGTCGGTAAGTGGGGTGATCGCGCGGGTGTGGCCCGGTAAGGGTGTCCAAGTAGGGCGACGTCCGTCATCGGGGAAACCTCAAGCACGGCAAGGGCTCTTGTCGGTTCCGGCGGGAGAACTTCGGCCTACACCACCGGACTCTTCGGATTCGGTCATCCCCAACTGCTCATCGTCGGCGTGAACCCGGCCACCGCAGGCTCTAAACGGAGAGGAGGCTCGCTTTCTGCTCGGGCCTCGACTGAGCGGGTCGGAGATCTGGCGCGCCTCACCCATTGGGCCATGACCCCCCTCAGTGGCTGCTGCCCCCTGGACTCACCCTCGCCTGCAGGGCTCGACAAGCGAGATGCTCCGCCTCCCCGGCTCCGTGTACAGTGGCGCCTCGGCCGAGCCTGCTCCCTCCCCCTTGGGGAGGGCCGGGGAGAGGGTATAGGCAGCCTTGGGAGGAGGAGGCATGATGGGGAGTCTGCGCCGCACGCTCGGCATCCCGCTGGTGGTGATGCTCGCGGCCGGCTGCGGGGGCGCACTGCCGGATGGGGCGGCGACAGAGGAGGCCGCCGACGAGGAGGCGCTCGGGGTCTTCGGGGCCTTTGCCACCCCCATCGAGGAACCTTGGGATGGGGTGATCCACAGCGCCCTCCTCGCCGAGGAGTCGGAGGGGCGGATCGCCTACGACTTCACCGATGACATCGGCTACGCCGGTGACATGGAGCGGGTCCTCCGTCAGGTGGCCGAGGAGGAGAGGCCCGACATCATCTTCGGGGACGCCTTCGGCAACGAGGAGGCAGCCCGGCGGGTGGCGGCCGACTACCCCGAGGTGGTCTTCGTCTTCGGATCCGGCGGCGGCCCGGTGGACCCCAACTTCTCGGTCTTCGACAACTGGATCCACGAGCCGGCCTACCTGTCCGGCATGCTGGCCGGAGGTCTGAGCGAGTCGAACGTCCTGGGCATCGTGGGCGGCTTCCCGGTCCCGGAGGTGAACCGGATCGTCAACGCCTTCATCGACGGGGCGCAGGAGATCAACCCGGACGTGGAAGCGAAGGTGACGTTCATCAACTCGTGGTTCGACCCGGCGGCCGCCAAGGAGGCCGCCCTGGCCCAGGTTGACGCCGGGGCCGACGTGCTGTTCGCCGAGCGCTTCGGGGTCATCGAGGCGGCGGCGGAGAACGGCCTCTACGTCTTCGGCAACATGAGCGACCAGACCGAGCTGGCGCCGGAGTACGTGGTGACCGGCCCGGTGTGGAACATGACCCCCACCGTCGAGTACGTGGTCGACCAGGTGACGGCCGACAGCTACACCGCCCAGGACCTCAAGGACTTCTCCATGATGGCCAAGGGCGGGGCCAGCCTGGCTCCCATCAACACCGACGTCACCGGTGGCATCCCCGAAGACCTGGTGGAGATGGTCGAGCAGCGAGAGCAGGAGATCCTCAACGGCACCTTCCGGGTGGACATCGATGAGTCGCAGCCGGCCGGCTCGGTGGTGGCCGGGGAGTGATGGCGGCATCGAGCTGAGCGCCCCCGCCCGCACGGGCCCGGGTCTGGCAGTGGAGATGCGGGGCATCACCAAGCGCTTCGGGGAGCTGGCGGCCAACGACCGGGTCGACTTCTCGGTCGCCCCCGGGGAGGTGCACGCCCTCCTGGGGGAGAACGGGGCCGGCAAGACCACCCTCATGCGCATCCTCTACGGCCTCACCGTCCCCGACGAGGGCCAGATCAACCTGGACGGCCAGCCGGTGGAGGTCCGCTCCCCGCGCCACGCCATCGACCTGGGGGTGGGCATGGTCACCCAGCACTTCTCGCTGGTCGGCCCGATGACCGTTGCCGAGAACGTCGTGCTGGGCAACACGGGCGGGTTTCGCTTTCACCCCCAGGAGGCCCGGGAGCGGGTGGCGGCCGCCGCACGCCGCCTGGGCATCGGCGCCGACCCGGCGGCGGTGGTGGAGCGCCTGTCGGTGGGAGAGCGGCAGCGGGTGGAGATCCTCAAGGCGCTGGATCGGGACTGCCGCCTCCTCATCCTCGACGAGCCCACCGCGGTGCTGGTTCCCCAGGAGGTGCACGCCCTCTTCGCCACCATCGAGCAGCTGCGGGCCGGCGGCCTCTCGGTGGTGTTCATCAGCCACAAGCTCCGAGAGGTCATGGAGGCCAGCGACCGAATCACGGTGCTGCGCCGGGGCCGGGTGGTGGGCACCGTCGACCCATCCGAGACGTCGGAGCGAGAGCTGGCGTCGATGATGGTGGGTCGCCCCACCTTCGGGGTCGAGGCCGCCGCCCGAGCAGTGAGCCGGGCGGTGGTGCTGCGGGTGGACCGGCTCTCCGCCCGCTCCATCGAGGGCCTCCCCGTGCTGCGAGAGATCTCCTTCCAGGTGCGGGCGGGCGAGGTCCTGGGGG
>JALYHC010000292.1 GCA_030776765.1 Actinomycetota bacterium
AGCCGGGCCGGGGGGTTCGGGGGGTGGGTGGCCCCCGGTGACTCCACCTCCTTTGACCGCCGACCACCCCCTGAAGAAGAAGGGTCGGGTAAGGCGCCGCTACCGTAAAGACATGCCGACGATGGACCACGCTGGCCGCCTGGCCGCCCTCCGGCAGCGGATCACCGAGCCGCTGCTGGTGAGCCGGCTTCCCAACCTCCGCTATCTCACCGGCTTCCAGGGAAGCAACGGCTATCTGCTCATCGCCAAAGAGCGTTCGGTCTTCGTCACCGATGGGCGCTATGGGGAGGTGGCCGCCCGACTGGTCGAGGCGCTGCCGGGGACGGATCTGGAGGTCTACCAGGGACCCGTCTGGCCGGTGCTCGGCAAGGTGCTCGACGGGCTGGCGCGGGTGTCGCTGGAGGCGAACGGGGTCACCTGGTCCTTCGCCCGCCGCCTGGCGGAGGAGGTCTCCGGCGAGCTCCATCCCGCCGAGCGCATCGTGGAGGCACTTCGCATGCGAAAGGACGAGGGCGAGGTGGCCGCTCTGCGCCGGGCGGCCGGGGCTGGGGACCACGCCTTCTCGCGGCTCCCCGAGCTGTTGGAGGACGCCGGCACGGAGGCCGACGTGGGAAGGGGACTGCTGGAGTCGATGCGGCAGCAGGGAGGGGAGCGGCCCGAGTGGGAGCCCATTGTGGCGGCCGGCGCCAACGCCGCCCTTCCGCACCATCGGGCAGGCGGTTCGCCGGTGGGCCACGGCTTGCTGCTGCTCGATTACGGCTGTCAGGTGGATGGCTACCACTCGGACATGAGCCGCACGGTGTGGCTGGACGGACAGCCCGAGGGCGACTGGGCGGAGATCCACCATGCGGTGCGAGAGGCCCAGGAGGCGGCCATCGCCGCCGTGCGGCCGGGCGTCCCGGCCCGAGAGGTGGATCAGGTGGCCCGGAGGTCACTCGCCGGCAGGGGCTACGGAGAGTTCTTCGTTCACTCGACAGGGCACGGGGTGGGCCTGGAGATCCACGAGGATCCGAAAGTGAGCACCACCTCGGAAGACACCTTGGCTGCGGGGCAGGTCATCACCGTCGAGCCCGGCGTTTACCTGCCGGGCCGGGGAGGGGTGAGGATCGAGGACATGGTGCTGGTGAGCGAAGATGGTCCGGTGGTGCTCACCGGCTCCGCCAAGGAGCTGGCATGATCTCCACCAACGACGTCAAGCCGGGCATGGCCCTCGACTTGGGCGGGGACCTCTTTCAGATCGTCGACTACCAGCACGTCAAGCCGGGCAAGGGCAAGGCCTTCGTGCGCATGAAGCTCAAGAACCTGGACACCGGGGCGGTGCTGGACCGCACCTTCCGGGCCGACGAGGACGTGACCCAGGCGGTCATCGACCGGCGGGAGCACCAGTTCCTCTATCGGGACGACCTCGGCTACCACTTCATGGACACCGAGACCTACGCCCAGTTCGCCATGGACCGTGGGGAGGTGGGGGAGGCGGCCCACTTCCTGGTGGAGGGGATGCAGGCCATCCTGCCCATGTACCAGGGCCAGCCGCTGGGAGTCGACCTGCCGGCGGCGGTGGAGTTGGAGGTGGTGACCGCCGAGCCGGCCGTCAAGGGGGACCGTGTGTCGGGAGCCACCAAGCCGGTGACCACCGAGACCGGCCTGATCGTCCAGGTACCCCTGTTCGTGCAGTCCGGCGACGTCATCAAGGTGGACACCCGCACCGGCCAGTACCTCACCCGTGCCTAGTGGGGCCGACACCCGTCGGCTGGCGCTGGAGGTGCTCTACGAGGTGGAGCAGGCCGGGGCCGAGGCGCCGGAGCTGGAGGACCTCACGCACCGGGCGCGGCGTCTGGTGCGGGGCGTGCTGAAGCACCGCCAGGAACTGGACGAGGTGCTCGACGGCACGTCTCCCGAGTGGCGGGTGGAGCGCATGCCCCCCATCGACCGCAGCCTCCTCAGGATGGGGCTCTATGAGCTGCGCTACGAGCCGGAGACGCCGGTGGGGGTGATCATCTCGGAGGCCGTGCGCCTGGCCAAGGAGTACTCGACCGAGCGAAGCGGGGCCTTCGTGAACGGGGTGCTGGGTCGCCTAGCCAAGGAGGAGCGGTCTACCTAGTCGCTTCTGCTAACCTTCCACAGACCCTTTAAGCCCGGTCCCGCGAGGCCGGAAAGGAGCGAGGATGCACGATGCCATCGAGGCCGCCCACCGGGCGGCTTTTCTTCTCCTCAATCCCCTTCCCCGCTGCTCCCTCCCCCTTGTCTCCCTCCCCCTCGAGGGGGAGGGTTGGGGAGGGGGTG
>JALYHC010000293.1 GCA_030776765.1 Actinomycetota bacterium
TGGGAGCCGGCCATCTCGATCATCGGCTGGTCCGGCGTCTCCACCGCGTTGAAGGTGAGCTCATCCTGCTCCTCGTCGACGTCCACCACCACGGTGGTGCCGGCCGGGAACTCCTTGAAGAGCACCCGTTCGGAGAGCGTGTCCTCGAGCAGGCGCTGGATGGCCCGACGCAGTGGGCGGGCGCCCAGGGTGGGGTCGTAGCCCTTGATGGCCAGGAACGTCTTGGCGGCCTCGGACAGCACCAGCTCGAGGCCTTGGGACTCGAGCTGCTCCCGCACACGGGCCAGCATCAAGTCGACGATCCGCTTGACCTCCTCCATGGTCAGCTCGTGGAAGACGATCACCTCGTCGATCCGATTGAGGAACTCAGGGCGGAAGGACTTCTTGAGCTCCTCGGTGACCCGTTCCTTCATCCGCTCGTAGCTGACCTCCTCACCCTCTGCCACGAAGCCGATCGCCTTCTTGCGCAGGTCGGCGGTGCCCAGGTTGGAGGTCATGATGATCACGGTGTTCTTGAAGTCCACCTTGCGGCCCTGGGCATCCGTGAGCCGCCCGTCCTCCAGGATCTGCAGCAGGGTGTTGAAGACGTCCGGATGTGCCTTCTCGATCTCGTCGAACAGCACCACCGAGAAGGGCTTGCGTCGCACCGCCTCGGTGAGCTGGCCGCCCTCGGCGTAGCCGACATAGCCGGGCGGGGAGCCGACCAAGCGGCTGACCGTGTGCCGCTCCATGTACTCCGACATGTCGAGCTGGATGAGAGCGCTCTCGTCGCCGAACAGGAACGCGGCCAGTGCCTTGGCAGTCTCCGTCTTGCCCACCCCCGAGGGGCCCAGGAAGATGAAGGAACCGGCCGGCCGCTTGGGGTCCTTCAACCCCGCCCGGGTGCGGCGGATGGAGCGGCTGACGGCGGCGATGGCATCGTGCTGCCCGACGATGCGCAGGTGGAGCTCGTCCTCCATGCGCAACAGCTTGGCGCTCTCCTCCTCGGTGAGGGCCTGCACGGGGATGCCGGTCCACTGAGCCAGCACCTCGGCGATCTCCTCCTCGTCGATGGTGGAGGCGACGTCGAGCCCTGAGCCCCGCAGCTCCTCCTCCACCTGGGATCGCTCGCCGATGAGCGCCCGCTCCTGGTCGCGTAGCTGGGCGGCGCGCTCGTACTGCTGGGAGTAGGCGGCCTCGTCCTTTTGGGACCGCACCTTGGAGAGCTGCTCCTCGAGCTCCTTGAACTGGGACGAGGGCAACTTGCGGTAGATGCGCATGCGGCTACCGGCCTCGTCGAGAAGGTCGATGGCCTTGTCCGGCAAGAACCGGTCGGCGATGTAGCGATCGGCCAGGTTGGCGGCCGAGACCAGCGCCTGGTCCGTGAAGCGCACGTTGTGGTGGGACTCGTAGCGATCACGCAGGCCCTGCAGAATCTGAATCGTCTCGGCCACCGAAGGCTCGTCCACCTGCACCGGCTGGAAGCGCCGCTCCAGGGCGGAGTCCTTCTCTAGGTACTTGCGGTACTCCTCCAGGGTGGTGGCGCCGATGGTCTGCAGCTCGCCTCGGGCCAGCATGGGCTTGAGGATGCTGGCGGCATCGATGGCGCCTTCGGCGGCGCCGGCGCCCACCAGCGTGTGGATCTCGTCGATGAACAGGATGATGTCGCCCCGGGTGCGGATCTCCTTCAAGACCTTCTTGAGGCGCTCCTCGAAGTCGCCCCGGTACCGGGAACCCGCCACCAGGGCGCCCAGGTCCAGGGTGTAGAGCTGCTTGCCGTGCAGGGTCTCCGGTACCTCTCCGGAGATGATCCGCTGGGCGAGCCCCTCGACGATGGCGGTCTTGCCCACCCCCGGCTCGCCGATGAGCACCGGATTGTTCTTGGTCCGCCGGGAGAGGATCTGCATCACCCGCTCGATCTCCCGCATGCGGCCGATCACCGGGTCGAGCTTCTTCTCCCGGGCCATCTGAGTGAGGTTGCGTCCGAACTGGTCGAGCACGGTCGAGCCGGAAGGCGTGCTCTCCCGGGAGGAGCCGCTGGTGGTCGACTCCTCGCCCTGGACACCGGAGAGCAGCTGGATCACCGTCTGCCGCACCTTGGGCAGGTCGGCCCCCAGCTTCTGGAGCACCTGGGCGGCCACACCCTCGCCTTCTCTGATCAGGCCCAGCAGGATGTGCTCGGTGCCGATGTAGTTGTGGCCGAGCTGCAGGGCCTCCCGCAGGCTGAGCTCCAGCACCTTCTTGGCCCGGGGGGTGAAGGGGATGTGCCCGCTGGGGGACTGGGCGCCCTGGCCGATGATTTCCACCACCTGGTGGCGCACCGAGTCGAGGTTGATGCCCAGGCTCTCCAGGGCCCGGGCGGCCACGCCCTCTCCCTCGTGAATGAGCCCGAGCAGGATGTGCTCGGTGCCGATGTAGTTGTGGTTGAGGAGCCGAGCTTCTTCCTGGGCGAGGACCACGACTCTGCGTGCCCGGTCTGTGAATCGCTCAAACAAGGCAACCGCCTCCCACACACTTCGGGCGCCTTCCCACTCATCCGGGGGCGCCCCCGTCAGTATAGCCAGCGCCCCCCCTAACTCCCGGGAGGCCTGCCCGCCCTCAGAGTGTTCGGCGGACCGGCCCCTCGACTTGAGGACCTGGGGCGCAGAAGAGCATCTTCCCGGTAGGTGCACAACAGCGTTACCGGCGCCCCACCAGACAACGCTCGGGCTCGACCCCAACCAACGAGCTGATTCAAGCCACCGGTCGCGTCCCGAGCTCACTTGGGACCGTGAATTGCCCGGCCACTACCATCCCCGTGATGGAGGCTCCCAACGTCGCCGAGCTGGTGCCCATTCCCCGGGTGTGGGAACGCCTGGCCCAGGTCGAGCAGCGGCTCTACGAGGTGACGGAGGCCGAGGACGAGTTCCTCACCAAGATCGCCCGGCACCTGCTCAACGCCGGGGGCAAGCGCCTCCGGCCCCTGCTGGCCCAGGTGACGGCCGAGCTCGGGCCTGCCCAGGACGATCGCCCGGTCGAGGCGGGAACGGCCGTGGAGCTCATTCACTTGGGGAGCCTCTACCACGACGACGTGATCGACGACGCAGGCCTGCGGCACGGGACGGCTTCGGTCAATACCACCTGGGGCAACACCGCCGCCATCCTGGCGGGCGACTTCCTCATGGCTCGGGCCTCCGAGGTCGCCGCCGCCAGCCTGGGGCTCGACTCAGTGGTGCTGCTGGCTCGCACCTACGC
>JALYHC010000294.1 GCA_030776765.1 Actinomycetota bacterium
GAGTCGCACCAGGGGACCCGGCACCCCAGGTGGACGCAGCGCTGGTACAGCGCCGCCACGCCTCCCGCCACTACGTCGAGCCCCTCGTACGCAGTGCCCTGCAGCTCTTCCTCACTGAAGGGGACCACATAAGCGCGGGCCTCGGGGACGTAGCCGGCTGTGGCGTCGATGGTGCCGTCGTCCTGCTGGAGCTGATCGAGCAGGTCGTCCACCTCCCCGGCGTCGATGTCGGCCCCGAAGCCACCGCCCAGGCGCGGCCAGAAGAAGGCCAGCATGGCGGTGCCGGTGAGCGCCATGTAGGCGCCGAAGGCGGCCAGCAGGGCTCGGTTGAAGAACTGCCGCCGGGTCACCCCCGCCTCTTCCGGGGGGACCTCCTCCTCCCGGCGCACCTCGACCGGCTGCACGGCCTCCGGTTCCTCCTCCTCGTCCTCCACCGGGCGGGGCGGCTCCAGCTCCTCGGGGGCCACCACCTGGGACTCTTCGGTCCGGCTGGGGGTGGTCACCATCACCGCCTCCATGCGGGAGCGGTCGCGCCGGCGGGTGCGGCGGTCCAGCCGAGGGGCGGGAGGAATGGTGCTCTCTTCCCGGCGGAAGGCGATGGCGAACACCGCCACCATCCCCAGGATGGCCACCGCCGCCACGGCCAAGGCGAGGACTTGCGGCCCACTCACTCGTGCTGCTCCTGGAACCACTCGAGGCCCTGGAACCAGTCGAGGAGGTCGTCGAACCAGATGCCATCCGCCCAGGGGTAGGTGAAGTTGAATCCCGGCCCCCGGAAGAGCACCCCGAAGATGGTGAGGGTCGAGGAGGCCATGATGAAGAAGCTGAACAGCATGATGGCGAACTTGCGGTCCGAGGGCCGCGTGGAGGGGTTGCGGTCCATGTACGGGATGGCCATCAGGGCGGGCAGGCCCAGCCCGGGGATCAGCACGCCGGCGATCTGGGGGTCGAAGTAGGAGAGCAGCTCCTGCAGCCCCAGGAAGTACCAGGGCGCCTTGGAGGGGTTGGGGGTGAGGTTGAAGTTGGCCAGCTCCAAGAGCGGCGCCTGCAGGATCACCGAGAGCACGGTCAAAAAGGCGGTCACCGCCAGCAGGGCTGTGAATTCGGCGCCCACCAGGTGGGGCCAGACGTTGACGCGGTCGATCGGCTCGGCCTTGACCTGCTGGATGGCCCGCGACTTGACGACGGTGAGCAAACGGTGGCTGCGCACGCCCTCGGGGAAGCCGCTGCTCGTTTGCTCGCGCTTGGGGGCCACCGCGGTGGGGGCCTTGGCGCGGGGAGTGGAAGCAGGCGGCTGGGTGCTTCCTTCCCCAGGGGCCGGGGAGGGCTGGGTGGCAGTAGCGGCCGCGGCCGCCGGCGCCTCGGCGGGAGCTTGGGCGGCGGAAGCTTCTTGTTCGGGTGCCGCCTGGGCTGCCGGGGGTCCATCGGCTGCATCCTGGGGCTGCGAGGCCGGCTCCTGCGGCGGCGGGGCCTCCCCCTTCCACTCGGCCAGCACCTGCTCGACGGGAACTCCACGCGCCCTGGCTCGGGCCTGCGCTGACCGCTGGAGGAGGTGCTCTGGGATCTCCACCATGTGGGGCCTCCTCTTAGAGCGGTCCGGAGATGCCGCCGTCCTTGCGCACCCGCCAGAAGTGTACCGACAGGAAGATCACCAGGATGAAGGGCAGCATCAGCACGTGCAGCACGTACCAGCGCAGCAGGGTGGGGGCGCCGATCTCCACGCTTCCCAGCAGGGCGAACCGCACCTGGTTACCGAAGACCGGGGTATAGCCGGCCATGTTGGTCCCCACCGTTACCGCCCACAGGGCCAGCTGGTCCCAGGGCAGCAGGTAGCCGGTGAAGGAGAGCAGCAGGGTGAGGAACAGCAGGATGACCCCCACCACCCAGTTGAACTCGCGGGGCGGCTTGTAGGCCCCGTGGTAGAAGACCCGCGACATGTGCAGGAACACCGACAGGACCATGAGGTGGGCGCCCCACCGGTGCATGTTGCGTACCAAGGAGCCGAAGGCCACCCCCGTGGCCAGCGCCTGCATGTCCTCGTAGGCGGTGGGGACTGCCGGCGTGTAGTAGAACATGAGGAAGATGCCGGTGATGGTGAGCAGGATGAAGAGGAAGAAAGTCAGGCCGCCCAGGCAGAGCGTGTACGACAGGCGAACCCCGTGGCGCTTCACCTTCACCGGATGGAGGTGGTAGAGGACGTTGTTCATGATCACGTAGGAGCGGTTGCGGGGGCTGTCGGTGTAGCCGGCCCGGAAGGGGGAACCGGGCCGGAAGATGCTCGTCCACACCTGGCTGCCGCGAAGCTGCTGGGCCCGCTCGCTCACCTTCTCGGGGATCTGGGCCACCCTGCCCCGCAGGCCATTGCTGCCGTCGTGGTTGGCCACTAGCTCCCTCCCGGCATCACAGCTTCCCGTAGGCGTAGCCGTGGGTGTGGTCTCGCTCGCCGGTGTCCACGTCCCAGGGAGGCCGCCCTTCTTCGTCCTCGGCGCCCCGCGCCGCCGGCCCGAACTTGCCCAGCACGATCACCCCGGTGGGACAGCGGTCAATGCAGAGGGCGCAGCGGGTGCACTCGTCCTCGTCGACCACAAAGATGACGCCGTTTTCGGGGTCGTCGCCGGGGTGGGCCAAGTTGACCGCCTCATCGATGGCGTCGGGCGCCAGCATGTGGATGCACTTCCAAGGGCAGATGTCCACGCAGCCCTCGCAGAGGATGCACTCGTTCTGGTTGATCAGCAGGAACTGCTTGGGCCGGACCGACTCCTGCACCAGCGAGGTGTCCACCTCGGCGAGCTGGTAGTCGTCCCGGAAGGGGGGCATCTCCAACCAGACGTCTTTGGCTTTGCCGGCCATGTCAGTCCGTCCTTACCAGAGGTCGTCCATAGGGAGAGGTGCGAGGAGGCGGGGGTGGAGGCGGCTCCTTGCCGCGCTCCTGGAACTTGTAGGCCCCCACGATCACCGCTCCCAGCGCCAGGGCATTGTAGGTGCCGGAGACGGCGTCCTTGATGGCCGAGTAGCTGATCACGACCTCGTTGTTGAGCACCAGCCAGCGGGGAATGGCGAAGGCCTGCTTTTGGCTCGTCCAGGCCAATGGGCCCTGTGTGAGGTTGAGCCACTCCGAGGGGACGATCCCGAAGAAGAGCACCAGCTCGAAGGTGGCGATGAAGGCGGCCAGTGCGGCTCGGGCCCAGGTCATGGGCCGGTCCATCACCCAGGCATAGACGAAGGCGGCGATGGCGGCCTGACTGCCGACCAAGGCGACGATCTGGCCGGCGGTGACGAAGAGCCACCCGCGCGGTACCCACGGCAGGATGGGGACCTGGCTGATGGGATCCCTGGCGGGCAGCCCGGCGAAGTGGGCGATCGCCACCCCGAGCGCCACGATGAGCAACCCGAAGACGACGCCCAGGATGCCGATGCGGATGCGCCTCGCTTCATTCATGTAAATCCTTCATGTGAATTCCTTCACATTTTACCGCATGTCCGATGGGGCCATTAGTAGCACAGGGCCGGGGCAAGCTTTCCTCTGCCCTGCTCTCTTCTCCCTCCCCCGCTTGCGGGGGAGGGCCGGGGTGGGGGCCTCTTCGAGACCACGAGCTCCCGATCCTCCCACAGGATCGGGTACCCTCCACGATCCGTGGCTGGGGACGAGAAGGAGCCGCATTGGCCCGGGTGATGCACAGGCCTCCTCGCCAGGGCTGGCTGGCGCTCCTGGCTCCCGAGCGGCCCGATTCCGCCGCCCGTCGTCACCTGGTGGCCGGCGCGCTGTTCCTGGTGGTCTCCGCTGCTCTGGGCCTGGCGGTGACCCTGCAGGTGGCCTCGCCGGGAGTGCTGGGGCCGTCGGCCCTGGCCAGCTACGGCCGGCTCCGGCCGGCGTTCACCAACGGCCTCATCTTCGGCTGGCTGGGCCTGGCCGGTTTCGGGGCCCTCTACTACCTCACGCCGCGCCTCACCGGCGTCCGGTTGTGGAACGAGCGCCTCGCCAACGCCAACCTGTGGCTCTCGGTGGTGGTCTATGCCGCCGGGATGCTGGCCATCGGGTTGGGCTACAGCGACGGGATGGCCCTCCTCGAGTTCCCCTGGTGGCTGGATCCACTGGTGGCCGTAACGCTGGCCGTCCCGGCGGTGGTGGTGACCGGGACCGTGGCCCGCCGCCGGGAGCCCAACCTCTACGTCTCGCTCTGGTACCTCTTGGCGGCCCCCTACTGGGGGGTGCTGCTGTATGCGATCGGCAGCGTTCCGGGCCTCCCCGGCGCCGCCTCGGCCATTCAGAACTGGTTCTCTGCCCGCAACCTCATCGGGATGTGGCTGGCGGGGCTGGCGGTGGGCGCCATCTACTACGTGGTCCCCAAGGCGAGCGGGAACCCCCTCTACAGCCACACGCTGGCACTGATCGGCTTCTGGTCGCTGGCTTTCGGTCATGTGTGGACCGGGCAGGTGGAGGT
>JALYHC010000295.1 GCA_030776765.1 Actinomycetota bacterium
CTCGAGGAGCACGAGGTGGACCGGATCGACTTTGCCGACGCCTACCTAGTGGCAAGCGCAGAAGCTTCAGGGGTGACCGACATCGTCTCGTTCGATCACGCCATCGACCGGGTGAAAACAGTTCACCGAGTCGAGCCCTAAGATGTCCTGTCCCCGCGATGTAGCGACGCATCCCGCTCACTTCGACCACACCTTGGTCTTCCCCAGGACCTGCTCTGGGGTCCTGCCGTTGGTCCAGCGCCCGTTGTGGGCCCGGTCGGTGTTGTAGTAGTCCAGATAGCGCTCCAGATCCAGGCGGAGGCCAGTGATCTTGGGGATCAGGTAGCGGGCGAAGGCCGGCTTCCAGCACTCCTCCAGAATGGTCCCCTGCACCCGCTCCACGCACCCGTTGGTCTGAGGCCTCCCCGCCCGGATGAAGACCTGCCGTGCCCCCAGGCGCCCCAGGGCGGTCTGGAACTCGGAGGAGCGGAACTCAGAGGCATTGTCGGTCATCACCGCCTCGAGACACCAGCCCCGGTCCCGGAGGTCCCGGGCCACTCGCCGGGCCAGCTCTGAGGTGAAGCGGGCCGAGGGGTTGCGGGGCGTCACCCAGAGCTCCGCCCAGCAGTAGGCCGAGGCCACGTCGATGGCGGTGTACTGCCAGACCGCTCCCCGGGTGCCCCGCAGGCGCCCCACGTAGAAGCAGTCCATCTGCACCAGCTCCCCAGGATGAGAAACCTCCAGGTGGCGGGGAGGAGGCGGCTCGGGGCGCTCGGGAGCCGGAGGGGCGGCATACCCGGCCACCAGACCCAGTCGCTTCGCTCGGGTGGACAGCCCGTGGCGGCGCAGCACCCGCCACACCCCGTTGGGAGAGATCTGGATGCCTCCCCACTTCTGCCTCCGGAGCTCAGAGGCGATCCGGGCCGGCCCGAACCCCGGATGTCCCAGGGAGAAGGCCAGCACCCGCTGTTCAATGTGGGGGCCGATGGCGTTGGGCATGCGGGGGCGACGTCGCTCTCGGGGCCGGAGGATCTCCGGGCCGTAGCGGTCCACCTGGGCCTTCCAGCGGTAGTAGGTGGAGGGGTGGATCCCCATGGCCCGACAGGCCGCCCTCACGTTGCCGAGTTCTTGGGCCAAGGCGAAGACTCGTAGACGAAAGCGGTAGAGGGCGTCATCATGTCCCACGGCGGCGCTCCTTTCTGCTCGACTCGTCGGTCAAGCGGAAGGATGCGCCGCCTTCCTCATGGAAGGAGGGATTTCCCCCACACGCAGAACTGCACGCAGAACTGTCGGGAGAACTCGGGGTTAGGACACTCTAAGAGGCACGCCGGCGTGCCGCTGGCGCGCACCACCACCCGAGATCGTTATCACGCATGTTGGGCGATCTGGGCCGGGGGCTGCGTCGAGGGGGGCGTAAGGTTGCGGGCGAGCGAGGAAGGAACCGACGGTCGTGCCCCAATACTTTGAGTTCGACGTGACGTTGCTTGGCGCGGACCCACCGGTATGGCGCCGCTTTCAGATCCACTCCAACGCCACCTTCCGAGACCTGCACGACGCCATCCAAGATGCTTGCGGCTGGATGGACTCTCACCTGTTCCGATTCGAAGCCCTCGACGGCACAGCCATCGCCGGGATACCGGACGACGAGTGGGGCGAGCCCGATCCCGACGCCGACCGTATCCGGCTCGGCTCCTACTTCCCGGGCTCGGATCGCTGCACCTACCTGTACGACTTCGGAGACGGCTGGGAACACGACGTCGAGCGGTGCTGGGCGTGCCGGTGGGCACTATCCGCTCAAGGGTTGCCCGGGCGAGGGCAGACTTGATCGCCCACCTGGAGGCGGCCGAGGCGGCCGACGAGGGGTGACCAGCCCTCCTAAGACCTCGCCGCCGAGCGCATGCTCGCTCCCGAGTTGGCCTGGCGCCTGATACAGAAACGCAGAACCGGTAGGGTGCCGGTGGGGCTCAAGGACCATGGCACCGCTTGTACTTGAGTCCCGAACCGCACGGGCAAGGCTCGTTCCGGCCCACCTTTACGTTTAGGTCGACTGACGATCCGAGCGGAGTGGTCTGGGCCCGCAATCGGCGCTCGGACGCTCTGAGCGACCGCTCTCGCTCGGCGAGGCGGCGTTCTCGAGCCTCGAGCTCCTCGGCCCTAGCCACGAGCTGTCGC
>JALYHC010000296.1 GCA_030776765.1 Actinomycetota bacterium
ACACGGTGAGGGCCACAGCCAGGTAGTAGAGCCCTTCACTGTGCCCGGAGAGCGAGACGTAGAAGCCCCAGGGAGAGAAGAGGATGGCGGCGAAGGCCAGCAGGGCGCCACTCGAGGAGCCGAACAGGTGCCAGGCGGCCCGGCCCACCAGCCCGGCCGCACCCAGCACGGCCAGTGAGTTGACGACCGCCGCTAGAGCCATGGGGCTGTCGCCGAAGAGCCCACCGGTCAACAGGAAGGCGGTCCCCAGCACCCAGGTGTGCAGGGGCAGCCACACCAGGCGACCGATCGCCACCGACGGCCGCTGCGCCCAGTCGAGGGCCAGCTCCACTCTGGTGAAGTCGTCCCAGGTGAGGGCGCTCCAGCCCGGCTCCCATGCCATGATGCCCAGCACCACCCGCAGTGCGAGGGCGGCCAGCACGGGAAGCAGCACTGACGAGGTGCGGAGGGCAGCCACGTCGGCTGCGCCGGGCATAAGGGTGGGGCCGCTAACGTCAGCCGGGCCAACAGCCGACTTCCCTTTCACCATGTCCGACGCCGCCTCGTCTGCAGACCTCTCCCGCCCCCCATCGCGCAGCCCCCGGCTGGCGCAGGTTAGCCGCGGCGGCACCGTGCACATGGTGGTCGGCACCACCCTGGCGGCGCTGGCTGCCTACCTGTTCCAGCTCATTGGGGGCCGGGTGCTCGGCCCGGTGGCATTCGCTCCCATCTCCATCCTGTGGACCGTGCTGTTCCTGGTCCTCACCGTGCTGCTGCTGCCCATCGAGCAGTTCACCATTCGTCGGCTGGCGCTGGCCCAAGGGTGGGCCGGATCGCTTCGCTCGGCTGCCCCGGCCATGGCGGCGGTGGCCGTCGGAAGCGTGACCGGCGTCCTCGCCTTTGCTCTGCTCACGAGGGAGAGTTTCTTCGCCGGGACCTCCCTCTACGCCTTCCAAGCCGGGTTGATGATCTTCGGCTACGTGATCTTCGCCCTGGGCCGAGGCTACCTGGCCGGCCGCCGCCGCTTCCGGGAGTACGGCTGGGCGACGGCCGCCGAGGGGGTCATCCGGTTGGCTGTGGCGGGCATCGTCTTGGCCCTGTTCGCCACCGGGCCCAGCCTGGCCTGGTCCATGGTGGTGGCGCCGTTCGTGGTGCTGTGGTGGAGGCCCTTCCGGCCACCGAACGAGGACCGGCGACCGGCGGCCGGGGAGGAGCCGCTGGCGGAGCCCCCAGAGGAGGCGAGAGCGGGTCGCTTTCTCGCCGGCCACGTGGCGGCCAACGCTGCTTCGCAGACCATCCTGGCGGGTGGTCCGCTCCTGGTGGGCGCCTTGGGCGGATCTCCGGCGGCGGTCAGCATCTTCTTCGTCACCTTCACGCTCTTCCGGGGGCCGCTCTCCATGACCTACAGCCTGGTGGCCAGGGTCTTGCCCTCCTTCACGGCACTGGTGGCCCGCGGCGAAGGAACCACCCTCCGCAGGTGGTCGCTTCGGCTGGGCCTGGGGGGCCTGGCCCTCTCCGTCCTGGCCGGCGTGGTCGGCTGGTGGATGGGACCGGCCCTGGTGGCCCTGTTCTTCGGTCCCGGTTTCCGCCCGTCCCCCAGCCTGGCCGCCATGGCGGCGAGTGGAGCGGTGGCGGCCATGGTGTCGTCCTTCCTGAACCAGGTCCTCATTGCTCGGGCGGAGACGGCTCGTATGGCAGCTGCCTGGTCGACAGCGCTGCTGGCCGCCGGGCTGGCGGTGGTGGCCGCCTCGGGCCCGGCGGAGATCCAGGTGGGATGGGGCTTCGCGGTGGGCAACCTGGCGGCGCTGGTCGTCGTGATGCTGATGGCGGGGCGGGCCCGAGCGGCGGCTAGCGGCTCAACACCCTCCGCAGGAAGGCCGCCATCTCGCCCCGGGTCACCGGATCCTCGGGGCAGTATCGGGGAGCCCCCGCCACGCAGCCCCTGGTGACGTCGGCCGCGGCGAGGGCGTTGATGGCCGCCTCGAGCGGATGGCCCTCGTCATCGGAGAAGAAGTCGCGGCTGGTGGGAGACAAACCGAAGGCGCGTACCAGGAAGGCGGCCATCTGCGCCCGGGTGACTGCTTCGCCCGGGCAGTAGCGGGCGCCGCCGCAGCCCCTGGTGATCTGGTGCTCGAAGAGGTGCTCCACGTGCCCCGTGTACCAGAGGCCGCCGGGGACGTCCGAGAAGTAGCCCCGGAAGGGGGGAAGGTGCTGGTCGTGCCCACCGGGTAGCGCCCGCAGCAGGAAGGCGGCCATCTGGGCGCGGGTGACCGGCTCGCCCGGGCAGTAGAGCCTCGGGGCGCATCCCTGGGTGATGCCCGCCCCTGCCAGCCAGGCGATGTCCTCTTCGAAGATGGAGCCGTTGGTGTCGGCGAAGTCGGTGGCGGTGGTGACGGACAGGCTGGGCCCGTCGGTCGACCAGTTGCCGGCTTGGTCTCCCGCCTGCACTCGGAAGGTGTAGGCGGTGGACGGTTGCAGGCCCGTCACGTGGTGGGTGGTGACGCTGCCGGGGACCTGGGCGATGAGCTTCCCGTCCCGATGGATGCGGTAAGCGCTCACCCCCACCTCGTCGGTGGCCCTCGACCAGTCGAGCTCCAGGCTTCGCTCCAGCACCTCGGAGACGCTCAGGTGGGCGGTGGTGGGCCACTCGGGTGGCCAGCAGGTCCCTCGTGCCAGGGCCACCAGCGCGTCGTGGGCCTGCACCAGGCCGGCGCCGAAGGCCGGATCCCAGCCGGCAGGACCCAGGTCCCTGGCGGTGCACTCCAAGGCGGCGCGCACCCGGCGGCGGCCGGCACCCGGGACATGGGCGCGCATCAGGGCGGCAGCGCCGGTCACGTGCGGGTTGGCCATCGAGGTGCCGGCCAGGAAGCAGTAGTCGGTAATCGGCTTCTCGCTCTGGCGGCACAGCCACTCAAACGTCTCTTGCAGGACGCCGTCCTGCTCGTTCTCCCTGGTGTCCCCACCGGGAGCGGCGATGTCCAGCGCCCCCCCGTGGTTCGAGTAGCCGGCCCGCTGCAAAACCCTGGTCACCGCTCCCACGCCGATCACCTCGGGATGGTTGGCCGGGAAGGAGAGGAAGGAGCTGTCGTAGTTGCCGGCGGCCGCCACGATGAGGATGTCGGCGGCCAGGGCCGCCTCGATGGCCTCCGTGACGACACGCGACTGGCAGTGCGGCCAGTGGTTGAAGCATGGGAAGCCCAGCGACAGGTTGATGACGTCCGCCCCGTGCCGGCGCGCCCAGTCGATGCCGAGTGCCACGTCGGCGGCCGAGGCCACTTGGAGGCCGTCAACGTCCTGGAAGACGTCGATGGGCAACAGCGAGGCGCCGAAGGCCACCCCGGCCACCCCCCGCTTGTTGTTGGTGCACTGCGCCACGGTCCCCGCCACGTGGGTGCCGTGGCCGTGATCGTCCCGGGCCGCCCCGGGACCCGTCTCTCCGGTCACCGCGTCGAACTCGTCCACGAACTGGTGGCAGTCGAGGTCCTTGCCTTCCCGAGTGATGCCGGTATCGATCACGGCCACGGTGACCCCCCGGCCGCTGCTCTTGGTCCAGGCCTTGGGCACCTGCGCCGCCGGGAGGTGCCACTGCTCGTCGAAGCGAGGGTCGTTGGGTGGTGCCTCGGGGAAGCGGTTGCCCTGCAGGCTGAAGAAGGAGCTGGGCTCGACCACCTCCACCCCGGGAAGCCGGGAGAGCCGGGTCACCGCCTGCGAGGGGGTCTCCCCGGGCCGCACCGGCACCTCGAACCACTGCTCGATGACCGCTCGGGATCCGGCCGGCTGGGCAGCCGGGGTCCCCGGCCCGAACTTGACGAGCACGTGGTCGGGATCCTGCAGGACCCGGCCCCGGGTCCCCTGCTCGGTGGCGGCCGCCTGGGCGGGAACGGAGGAGAGGGCCGTGGAGAGGATGACGATGGTCAGCAGGAGGGGACTCGTGGGCCTCATGCCTTTCCTATCGGCCCGATCGTCCCTCTGGTGAAACCCTCCTTTCTGCTCTCCGGCGAGGGCTTGTTCGCCGCTTCGCCCCGCATCTAGAGTCTCGCCTTCGCATAAAGGGGACCGGCGCCCGAAGCGCTCAAGTGCTTGGTGGGGGACTCCGATCCTCCCGGGGAGCTCGATTTCACAGGAGGAGGGAGGCGCGTTGCGGCCAGGCAGACGCTGGATGTGGCTGCTCGGCCTGGCGGGGATGGCGGTGGTGGTCCCCTGGATCTCCCTGCGGGACTTGCCGGTGCCCGCTCAGGCACGCTCCTTCCCGGTCCTGTTCACGCAGACGAACGGCGTATGGGAGAGCCCTCCAATGCAGATGACGGCCACGGTGGCCGGCCTTTCCTGGCAGGAGCAGCCCCCCGAGCAGGTGTGGGTTCGCTCCAGTGAGGACGGAGTCGATTGGACCGAGTGGGTGGAGCTGGAGGTGGTGCCCGACACGCGGCCCGACCCGGGCACCTCAGAGGCGAGGAACCAGCGCGCCGCCAGCGCCCCCGCCTACGTGGGCCGGGCCCGCTTCTTGCAGTACCGGGTGAGGGGCCCAACCCTCACCTCTCCCATGGGCCTTCGCGCCGAGGTGGTGGAGACGGCCGGGCGAGGGCTGGGCCTGCTGGAGCGGGCGGAGCTCTTGTGGAGGAGGGTGGAGCTCGGGGGCGCCGGGGAGGCCGATGCCGCCCCCGCCCAGCCGGAGATGGTGAGCAGGGAGCAGTGGGGGGGCCCCGAATGCCTGGGAGGGGCCACCGAGCATCCGGTCCATTACGTGAAGCGGGTGCGGGTGATGTTCGTGCACCACACCGCCACCACCAACAGCTATGGGGCGGATGAGGGAAGAGACGTGGTGCGGGGCATCTGCGAGTACCACGTGCGCATGCTGGGGTGGAACGATATCGCCTACAACTTCCTCATCGACAGGTACGGGACCATTTACGAGGGGCGGGGCGGCGGGGCCGACCGCGGCGTGCAGGGCGCCCACACCGGAGGATTCAACAGCTACTCGACGGGAGTGGCGTTCATCGGCGACCACCGGACCATCGCCGCCACGGAAGCTGCCCAGCAGGCGCTGGTGCGCCTGGCCACTTGGAAGCTCGACGTCCATCACGTGGACCCCCGCTCTTCCGTCAAGCTGGTATCGAAGGGATCCTCCAGGTACCCTGAGGGAACCGAGGTGACCTTCCGCGGCCTGGCCGGGCACCGGGACGCCTCCGCCACCACCTGCCCCGGCGATTACCTCTACTCCGTCTTGCCGGGCTTCCGGGAGCAGGTTCACGCTGCCGGCGGGCCCAAGATCTACGGTGGCTGGCCGCAGCCCGACCCGATCCGGGGCAGCCCCGAGGAGGGCTACCGAGCGGCCACCTTCTCGTTGCGCTTCACCGCCCCCGACACCGCCTGGACCTTGCAGGTGCGCGACCGCCATGGACAGGTGGTGCAGGAGACGTCGGGAAGAGGGGACGCCGACGTTCGCTGGGACGGCACCTCGGCCGGCAGGCGGCTGCCCATGGGTTTCTATCAGGTGTGGGTGGACGGGACCAGCCCTCAGGGCACGCCGCGCCCGGTGCGGGACACCTTCCAGCTGGGGGGCTTCCTACCCCCCTTCGTGGACGACAACGGCTCGGTGCACGAGCACGACATCATCGACATCTACCGGGCAGGGATCACCCTGGGCTGTACCTCTGACGGCATCTCGTACTGCCCCGACGATCCGGTGAGCCGCTGGCAGATGGCGGTGTTCCTGGTGCGGGCCCTGGAGTTGAAGCCGGGAGGCCGCAACGCCTTCTCCGACGACGACGGCCACCAGTTCGAGCCCTATATCAATGCCCTGGCCGCCGCCAAGGTCACCGAGGGCTGCGGCGGAAGGCGCTTCTGCCCGGAAGGCTCGGTCACTCGAGCAGAGATGGCGGCCTTCTTGCTGCGGGCCATCGAACACGGTGGGCACCTTCTCCCCCACCGGGGCTACTTCCCGGACATCCCTCGGGGACGGTGGTACACGGGCTACGTCGAGCACCTGTTCGAGCATCAGATCACCCAGGGCTACGACGACGGCACCTACCGGCCCGACCTGTCGCTGAACAGGGCTCAGATGGCCTCCTTTCTGGCCCGGACCTTCCTGGCGGGTGCGCAGTGAGAAAGCTCTTCGCCCGGGTGCTGGCACTGAGCCTGCTGGTGGCCACGCTGCCAGCCGTGGCCATGGCTCAGGAGCAAGAAGACGAGCAGTTCCTCTTCGAGGGGAGCGGCTGGGGGCACGGGGTGGGGATGAGCCAGTACGGCGCCCGCGGCCTGGCACTCGAGGGAAAGGGCGCCGCCGACATCATCTCCTACTTCTATCGGGG
>JALYHC010000297.1 GCA_030776765.1 Actinomycetota bacterium
GCAGCAGGCGGGGAAGCAGCACCACCCCCGCCGCATAGACCGCCACCAAAAGCAGGGTGAGCGACCCGTACACCAGGGTGCGGTTGATGACCAGGTCGATGTCGTAGAGGCGGTAGCGCAAGATGGCGATGCCGGCGGAGACGGGGAGGAAGCCGATCACCAGGCCGAAGACGGCGTCTCCGCCCGGGATGCTGGTCAGCTGCTCCTCGAACAGCTCGACGACGAGGACCATCGTCAGCAGCAGCACCCCGGCGTAGGTGAACCACTTGAGCTGTTGTCGCTCGGCTCCCCGAGAGTGGCGGAAGCGGAACAGCTGAGAGATGATGGCCGCCGCCATGGCGACGAGGAGGAGAACGAAGAACACCGATCCCAATGCGGTCTCCTCCACGTTTCCCACCGCCTCCACTCCGATCGGGTTGGGGACCGAAAACTCCTCGTCATGAAGTTGCAGCCGGGGGTTGAGGGCAGCCAGCACGGTCACCGCGGCCGTGCCGGCTCCGCCCACCCAGGCGACAGGCCGCCAACCCCGAGAGGGGAGCCGGCCGGTGGGGAACAGGAGGGGCACGAACACGAAGGTGAGCCCGAGAAGCAGTAACCAGTACCAGCTCGTCACCCAGACGGCCACGAGAGGCACGGGAAGCGAACCGGGCCTGGTGAGGTAGCCGAACTCCGCATACTCCTGGGCCAGGTATCCGACTGCGAGGAGGAGGCCGACGGCTGAGAAGATCCACCCGACGCTGTTGCCCGGGACCCGCGCCACCACCAGCGCCCCCACCAGCACCAGGGCCGTGAAGGCCAGTAGCAGGGGTATGCCCTCCTCCGGGTTCTGCCCGAGGTTGCCGTTGAGGATGGAGAGAACCAACGCCCCGCCCATCGCTAGTGCGTACACCGAGAGAAAGGCCAGGGCGGCCAAGGTCGGCGGTGGTCGTCTCATGCGAACAGCCTCAGGAGTGCGGCCACCAGGAGGCCGATGGCAATCCATGCCTGAGCCTCCATGAAGGCAGCATATCAAGAGGGTGAGGCGGAGAGCGGGCCAGGTTGCTCAAGCCGGCTCGATGGCCGGCCGGCGGACGCTCAACCGGCGTGGCGCCTCAGGTGCTCGTCGAGCTTGCTGGCCAGCCCGTCCATGCGGGCCGAGAGCTGGTCCATCCGAGCCGCCAGCCCATCTATCCGCGCCGAGAACTGGTCCATGCGGGAGTCGAGCCTCGCCCCCAATGCATCGATCCGGTTGCCCAGATAGAAGAGGTTCCCCAGGAGGGTCGCCGCCAGAAGGCCGATCGCCGTCCAGGCCTGAGCTTCCATGGAGACAACATACCAAGGGGGTGGGACGGAAACTAGGTGTCCCCCCGCCCGCCTGTCGGCTCAGAACAGCTCACTGGCGAGCTGGCGCCGGTAGGTTCCCGTGAGCCGGTGCTCGTTCCCCAGCACCTCGAAGATGTCGAGCATCGCCTGGCGAGCCTCGTCCTTACGGTCCTGGCGGGCCCGCACCACGAAGAGCAGGTGGTCGAGGGCCGGCTCGAACTCGGCGCGGGAGGCGAGCGCCTGAGCCAGCCGCAGCCGCGCCTCCCCGTCCTTGGGGTCGTGCCGCAGGCGTGACTCCAGCTCGGCGATATCGCCCCCCTCGGTGGAAGCCAGACGTCCCACCGCTTGCAGCCTCTGCACCTCGGCCGTGGGGCTGAGGGGGTCCAGGATCGCCAAGGCCTCTTCGGCGCGCCGTTCGGCGAGCAGGAGTGCGGCTAGGCCGGTACCGGCCTCCTGGTGGCGGGGCTCCTCTTCGAGGGCCTCTCGGAACCGCGCCTCGGCGGCGGCGGTGTCCCCGCTGATGATGGCATCCCGGGCTTCCTCCACCTTGCGGTCCGCCTCGCTGGGCAGCAGTTGGGACAGCCACTGGCGGAGGGCCTGCTCGGGGAGGGCGCCGGTGAAGCGATGCACGGGCGACCCCTCGCGAAAGCCGACCACGGTCGGGATGCCCTGGATGCCGAACTGGGCGGCTAGGTCGGGGTTGCGGTCCACGTCCACCTTGACGAGTTCGAAGGAGCCCTGGTGCTCCTCGGCCAGGCGCTCGAGCAGGGGGCCCAGCACCCGGCACGGGCCGCACCAGGCAGCCCAGAAGTCCACCACCACGGGGACCTCGTGGCTGCGATGCACCACCCCCTGCTGAAAGGAGGCGCCGTCGACATCCCTCACGTAGCTCACGGCATGCGAGGATAGCCCCTGCTACCTTGCCGACCAGCGATCGAGAAGGAGCAGGGGATGTTCGGCCAGGTCCTCACCGCGATGGTCACCCCCATGACGCGGCAAGGAGAGGTCGACTACGGCCGAGCCTGGCGGCTGGCCAGGTACCTGGTCGACCATGGCTCGGACGGGCTGGTGGTGGCGGCGACCACCGGCGAGGGCCCCACGCTGACATCCGAGGAGAAGGTGGCGCTGTTTCGCACGATGGTGGAAGCGGTGGGGGAGCGGGCGGTGGTGATCGCCAGTACCGGCACTTACGACACCAGAGAGTCGGTTGAGCTCACCGAGCGGGCCGCGGAAGTGGGCTGCCATGGCGTGATGGCGGTGACTCCCTACTACTCGCGGCCTCCCCAGTCCGGCCTGCTGGCTCACTTCCGGGCCATCGCTGACGCCAGCGAACTGCCGGTGATCGTTTACAACATCCCCTCCCGCACGGGGCGCCTCATCGAGGTGGAGACCCTGGCCCGCCTGTCCGAGCACCCACGCATCGTGGCCACCAAGGACGCGGTGGGGGACCTGGAATTCACCACCCGCACCCGGCTTTCCATAGGTGAGGGCTTCGCCATCTACTCGGGAGATGATGTCCTCACCCTGCCGATGCTGGCGGTAGGAGGGACCGGGGTGATCAGCGTCGGCTCGCACCTGGCAGGGCGGCAGATGAAGGCGATGGTGGAGGCGGCCACCAAAGGAGACCTGGAGGAGGCACGGCGCATCCACCTCGGCCTGGCCCCGCTGTTGGCGGCGCTGTTCCTGGAGACCAACCCCATCCCCGTCAAGGCCGCCCTCGGTGCTCTATGGGAGCCGGTGGGCGAGCCGCGCCTGCCCCTTGTGGCGGCAAGGGAAGAGACGGTCCGGGCGGTGGAGCGGGCCCTCGGCCACGCCCAGCAACTCGAGCCTTAGGCTTTGGTGGCGCGCCACGCGCTTAGAGAGCCTAAGGTCCGCTCTATGAAGGTCCTCTATTTCTCGAGCAAGGGCGCCGGAGATCCGACCGGTGCCTCCATCCCTCTTCACCTGGCGGCCAACGGCTCCCTGGAGGTGGGTGACGAGGTGGCCATCGCCCTGGGGGGTGACGCCACCGACCTGGTCTTCCAGGAGCAAGTGGCCGACGTGCAAGGGGTGGGCGTCCCGTCGGTGCAGGAGCTGATCGCCAAGCTGGTCGACCACCAGGTGCCCGTCTACGTCTGAAGGGGATGTGCGGTCGCCCGGGGGGCGACCGACGCGGTCCTCGACTGGATCAACGGCACCTGGGTCTCGCCTCCCGACGTGGCGCGGCTCTTTGCCGAGTACGACAAGGTGCTCACCTTCTAGCGGTCGGCGCCACTGCACGTTGTACTCGCTGAAGAGATCGTGTCGTTGCGCCGGCCGCCTCCTGCTGTAGAGTTGCCTGCCGATGGCCAAGCGGACACCCACCCGCCGCGGGGCCAGTGGGCGGAAGCGGGTGTCGCAGCGAACGAGAGCAAAGAGCCGGCGTAAGCCGATCGGGGCCTGGCTGGGGGCCCTGCGCCACCGCTGGCGGTCCCGACTGGGCAGGCAAGCAGACGACGTCTGGGGCCTGGTGCTGGTGGTGATCTCCGTGTTGATGACCCTGGCCTTCTTCGGGCTGGCCGGTCCGGTGGGCCACGCGGTGGCGGCCACCCTCCGCTTGCTGTTCGGCCTCTGGGCGTTGGGGGTCCCGCTGGCGTTCGCCGGGCTGGGGGTGGTGCTGATATTGGGCAGGCCACACGGCGATTACGCCCGGCTGCCGCTGGGGGTGGCGCTGGCCTTCGTCGGGTCCCTGGCCCTCTTCCACCTCATGACCGGCACCGTCTCCTTGGCCCACGGCCTGGGAACGGTCATGGGCCGGGGTGGGGCGGTCGGCTCCCTGCTGGCCTTCCCGCTGCGCCGGGTGCTCGGCCTCTGGGGAGCCTTCGTCGTGCTGGTGGCCGTGACCGGTATCGGCGTGCTGGTGATCACCCGCACCAGCGTGCGGCAGGCGGCTGGAGCGGCGGTCGAGATGACTTCGGCCCTGCGTGCCTGGGCCAGGGGCGTGCGCGCCGCACAAACGCCCTCTCCCAGCAGCTCCCCCGTGGTGGAGGCCGGCTACACCCCCAAGCACCGGGCCAAGGCTGCGGCCAGCGCCAGGCGCGCCCGTCAGACCGCCTCCGACTCTCGCCCCAAGCGAGGTTCACCGGCTCCTCGTGCCCCCGCCCCTGCCCCGGCGCACCCTTCCGTTCTGGCCGAGGGTTATCGCAAGCCGCCCCTGGAGCTGCTCCAGCTGGGAGGCGGCGAGGGCCAGAGCCGCCGCTCGCTGGAAGAGAACGCCCGGGAGTTGCAGGAGACGCTCGAAGAGCACGGAGTGGATGCCCGGCTCACCAAGATCGTCCCCGGGCCCACCGTCACCCGCTACGAGATCGAGCTGGCCGCCGGGGTGAAGGTCTCGCGGGTCACCGGATTGTCCCACGACATCGCCTATGCGCTGGCCACGCCGGACGTACGCATCTTGGCGCCCATCCCGGGCCGCAGCGCCATCGGCGTTGAGGTGCCCAATCGCAAGCGCCGGCTGGTCACGCTGGGCGACGTGCTGCGCAGCCCGGAGGGAGAGGCGGCCGGCCATCCGCTGGAGGTGGGCCTGGGCATCGACATCTCCGGGCGCCCCCGCCTGCTCAACCTCTCCGAGATGCCCCACCTGCTCATCGCCGGGGCTACCGGGGCGGGCAAGTCGTCGTGCATCAACGCCCTGGTGACGACCCTCCTGGTCAAAACCACTCCCGACGACGTCCGGCTCATCCTGGTGGACCCCAAGCGGGTCGAGCTCAACCAGTACAACCAGGTGCCGCACCTGCTCACCAGGGTGATCGTCAACCCGAAGAAGGCCGCCGACGCCTTGCAGTGGGCGGTGCGGGAGATGGACCGCCGTTACGACCTGATCGCCGATGCCCGAGCGAGGGACATCATCGGTTACCGGGAGCGCTTCGATGCCGGCGAGTTGGACGAGGAGGCCTTCGACCGCTTCCCTTACGTGGTCCTGGTGGTCGACGAGCTCAACGACCTGATGATGGTGGCCGGCCGGGAGGTGGAGGAGGCCATCGTCCGCATCGCCCAGATGGCCCGGGCGGTGGGGATCCACCTGGTCATCGCCACTCAACGCCCTTCGGTGGACGTCATCACCGGGGTGATCAAGGCCAACATCCCCAGCCGCTTGGCCTTCTCGGTGGCCTCGCAGGCGGACAGCCGGGTGATCATCGACCAGGGAGGCGCCGAGAAGCTGGTCGGTCTGGGCGACATGCTGGTGGTCACCGCCCAATCCGCCAAACCCGAGCGCATCCAGGGGGCCTGGGTTTCCGAGGAGGAGATCCGGGCGGTGGTGGAGTGGTCCCGCCAGCAGCGGCCCACCCGGTACCAGGACGAGGTGATGGAGGAGGCCGGGCAGGAGGCCCGGGAGGCGGAAGTGGGGGAGGACGAGGAGGCGGAGTTGGTACGCCAGGCCATCGAGCTGGTGGTGCGGTCGCAGCTGGGATCCACCTCTATGCTGCAGCGCAAGCTGCGGGTGGGCTTCGCCCGCGCCGGGCGGTTGATGGACATCCTGGAGCGCAAGGGAGTGGTGGGGCCCTCGGAGGGTTCCAAGGCCCGGGCGGTGCTGATGACTTCCGAGGAGCTGGAGGAGAGTATGGCTGCTTCCCCTACTCCCTCCCCCTCTGGGTGAGGGTCGGGCTTCACTCCCTCCCCCTCTGGGGGAGGGTCGGGGAGGGGTAAGAGCCCTGTCTCCCACCAGGCTCAGGAAACCGGTTCAGCGCAGACGCAGAACTCGTTCCCTTCGGGATCCGCCATGACGATCCACCGAAACCCGTCCTCCTGAATGGGCTGTTCGCTGATGGGCTTGGCGCCCAGGCGCTGGAGCCGGGCCGCCTCGGCCTCAATGTCCGCGATCCGGATGTCGAGGTGCATTCGGTTCTTGACGGTCTTCGGCTCAGGAACCTGCTGGAGAACCAGCTCCGGTGGCCCCGGTTCGGGCGGCACCAGCACCACGTAAGGAGGTGACGAGGGTGAAGGTTGGTAGCCGAGGGCAGCTGCCCAAAAAGCGGCTTGCGCGTTCGGATCGTGGCAGTCAAGGACCAGGACGACGCGCATGCCTCTCATATAGCAACTACTGGTAACCCACGGGCAGATTTGTCCGCGAAGTGGAGCCCGTGCTCGGGTACAAAAGGAGGACCTATTCCTGTCACAGCAGCCCGGTAGTATCGAACCTATGTTCGCTACTGAAGCATCCATCGATCAGCTGGAGCAGCAGCTGCTCGCCGAGGAGCGGGCCATTGCCCAGATCCGGGCGCGCCAGGCGGCCTTGATCTCGCTGCTGGAAGGAACCGGGGTGGCCGCCCTGGACGGCTGCCGCACCATGGCCGAGTGGGTTGCCTCTCGCCTGGACGTCTCCCCGGAGACGGTCCGGGACCTGCTGCGGGTGGCCGGTGACGAGCCGCACGAGGAGCTCTCGGCGGGAGAGGTGAGCTTCGACCGGGCGGTGGAGGAGGGAAGGCTTCGGTCCTCGGGAGCCACCGAGGCGGAGCTGGAGAGGTCCCGGGGCTTCGACATCTGCGGGGTGCGGAGGCTGGTGGCCCAACGGCGGCGCCTGGGCCCTCGCGAAGAGCAGGAGGTCTTCGACTCCCGGTTCCTGTGGATCCAGCCCAACCTGGACCGGTCCTCCTGGCGGTTGTGGGGAGAGCTTGCAGCCCAAGACGGCCAGGTGGTGGAAAAGGCCCTGCACCAGCGGGCCGACGAGCTTCCCCCGGCTCCCGACCAACGCCCCCGGCTCCCCCAGCGCATGGCCGATGCCCTTACCTCCGTCTGCCAGGACTTTTTGGACCAGCCGGGAGCCGAGGGAGAAGGCTCCTCCTCTCCCCTGGTGACGGTCTTCGTGGACGCCAACTTGGCCGGCCCTACCCGAGGCGAGGCGGGGATGTCGGTGGAGGGTGGGCCCCGGGTGGGACCCCGGGTGCTGGAAGAGCTGCTCTGCACGGGAAGGGTGGAGGTGACCGCCTTT
>JALYHC010000298.1 GCA_030776765.1 Actinomycetota bacterium
AGAGCCAAGGGAGGGCTTGGCGCGGGGCGGGCCGTCGGGTAGCGAGGGGCGGGATCGCCCAGGGGCAGTGTGCCGAACCAACGGCCTCAGGGTGAGGAGCCGTGCATCGGCGAGGGGGGCCGGGCCAGCCTGAGTAGCGCCGATTGCCGAATAGCGCGCATTCTCCGGCTCCGGGATGCGGCTTGGGGGCACGGCATTATGTGCCCGTGATCTGCGCCCAACTGCAGTGGTGGTACATCCTGTGATCGTCTGGAAGTCCCATGACCTTTGACGTCCGCTGGATCCTCGGGGCGCAGGCGCTGCGGGCGGCCGCCTACGGGTTCGGCTCGGTGCTCCTGGGAGCCTCCCTCGAGGCGCGGGGTTGGTCGGCGGCCCAGGTGGGGCTGCTGCTCGCTGCCATCGTGGCCGGGACGGCCCTCATGTCCCTAGGGGTGGGCACCTGGGGGGACCAAGTGGGGCGGCGGCGGTCCTACGGGCTGCTCTTTCTAGGGATGGCGGCGGCCGGAGCGGCCTTCGGGCTGTCGGACTCCTTCTGGGTGCTGGTGGCGGTCGGTCTCACCGGGACCCTCTCCACCGAGGTGGTGGAATCCGGCCCCTTCACCTCCTTGGAGCAGCCCATGCTGTCGGCCGAGCTCTCGGGCCACACCCGGACCCGGGTCTTCGGCATCTACAACGCCGTGGCCACCCTGGTGGGGTCCTTCGGGGCCCTGGCCGCCGGGGGCCCGGCCCTCCTGCGGCAGGTGTGGCCGGCTCTCCCCGCCGACCACCGCTGGTTCCTCCTCTTCGTGCCCCTGGGCCTCGTGGGGGCGGTGGTGGCCTGGTCGCTCTCCGAGGGGGTGGAGGAGGGGCGAACCGAGCAGGGGGGACGGGTCCCCTTGCGGCGCTCCCGGGGGCAGGTGCTGGGGCTCTCGGGGCTCTTCGCCCTGGATTCCTTCGGCGGAGGGTTCGTGGTGCAGAGCTTCATCGCCTACTGGTTCGCCCTCCGCTTCGGGACCTCCTTAGAGGTCCTGGGGGCCATCTTCTTCGCCGTGGGGCTCCTCCAGGCCGGCTCGTTCCTGGTGGCCACCCGCCTGGCCGAGCGGGTCGGGCTGCTGCCCACCATGGTCTTCACCCACCTCCCCTCCAACCTGCTCCTGGCCGCCATCCCCCTCGCTCCCACCCTCCCGGGGGCGGTGGCCCTGCTCCTGGGGCGGTTCGCCCTCTCCCAGATGGACGTCCCCACCCGCCAGGCCTACGTGATGGCCCTGGTCGATCCCGCCGAGCGGACCGCGGCCGCCGCCTACACCAACACCGCCCGCTACCTGGCCCGCCCCCTGGGGCCGGCGGCGGCCGGGGTGGCCCAGCAGGTGGCCCTGGGGATGCCCTTCTTCCTGGCCGGGGGGATCAAGGCGGCCTACGACCTGGCCCTTTGGGCCTGGTTCCGCCGGGTGCCCCTGGCAGAGGAGGAGGCCGCTAGCGTTCCCAGGGAGGGAGGGCGAGGATGAAGTGGGTTACCAGGGAGCGCCCCAAGACCGACCGGGTGGCCTGCCCATGGCTGATCCGGCGCTTCATCGACCCCGAAGCGGAGCAAGCCGCAGCGCGCGGGGCAGACGTCATCGTCGCTCAGGGAGGTGAGTCTGGAGGCTATGGCGGCATCGTTTCCACCATGGTGCTCGTTCCGCAGGTAGTGGACGCGGTGCGACCGATTCCGGCGGTTGCCGCAGGAGGCAGTTTCGACGGCCCTGGCCTGGCGGCAGCTCTGATGCTCGGTGCAGTCGGTGTCAACGTTGGAACCAGGTTCCTTGCTTCACGCGAAGCGACGATTTCGGACGGCTACAAACAGGCCATCCTCAGGGTGGCGTCGGAGGACGCGGTCAAGTTCGACTCACTGAACGATCTCCTGCCCTCACCAGGCACCAAGGGCTACGGCACCGTCCTGCGCTCGGTCACAACGCCGTTCATCCACGAGTTGCAAGCTCAGCCGGAACTCGCTCGCCGCGAGCCCGAGCGCCTCTCCGAGTCTTGAGAACAGCGATTCAGGCAGGGAGTGTGCACGGGGTCATGCCCACGGCAGGCCAGACCGCTGGCGCTGGGGGCATCCACCAGGTGGTTCCCGTCGCCGAGATCATCCAACGGATGGTCTCGGAGGCAGAAAAGGCTCTGGCAGGAGCGCCAAGACCACGTAGGAAGGGAGCAAGAACGCCTGATCGGGGCCGGTAACGTCCACGTCGAGGAAGCCCACCGATCAGCACCTCGAGAAGGCGCTTGCCAGTCGCCGCGCGGCTCCACACGCGGGCCATCGTGCAGAGCGATGTGGCGTGATCTGCGATGGGTAACGACATGACGTCTCCAGAGCGGCTGTCCGGCATTTCTCGATCGAGCTGGACGCGCGATCTAGGCGAGTCCCTTGGTTGCTCCGCAGGCTGAGTCTGATCAGCGTGACCGACCCGTAGTCCTCCGTACACTTCGATCATGGAGGCGCCGGAAGTCCGTTACGCCAAGAGCGGTGATGTGAGCCTGGCCTACTCGGTGGTGGGCGACGGACCCTTCGATATCGTGTTCGTGAACGGATGGGTGCTCTCAGCCCTGGAGTACGCGTGGGAGGGCCCCCCGGCACGATTTTTCGAAAGCCTCGCCTCGTTCGCCCGCCTCATCCTGTTCGACAAGCGTGGGACTGGGCTCTCGGACCGTGCGACCGGCATCCCGGATCTGGAGACCCGCATGGACGATATCCGCGCGGTCATGGACGCCGCCGAATCAAGGCGTGCGGCCATCATGGGGTTCTCCGAGGGCGGGCCCATGACTCTCCTCTTCGCGGCGACTTATCCGGAGCGGACGGCTGCGGCCATCCTCTACGGCAGTAGGGCCTCGTACGTCTGGTCCGAGGACTACCCCTGGGGGGCGACCCCGAAGGAGTGGGCCGAGGACATCCAGCAGGAAGCATCCAGAGCGGGCACCCAGGAATGGCTGGACGAATGGCTGGAGTTCTTCGCCCCGAGTATTGCTGACGACGAGCCGGTAAGACGATGGTGGCGCAGGTGGGTCCTGACCAGCGCCAGCCCGGGCGCCGTCGTGGCGCTGCGGCGCATGAACAGCGAAATCGACGCACGCCATACCCTGCAGGCGATACGCGTTCCCACCCTGGTCCTCTACAGGGTCGGGGACGGCGATTACCCCGACCAAGGGCGCTACATGGCTGAGAGGATTCCCGGGGCGGAGTTAGTGGAAC
>JALYHC010000299.1 GCA_030776765.1 Actinomycetota bacterium
TGCGGGAAGAGCGTGACCTCGCTGTCGGTGCTTCGGCTCGTCCCCTTCCCGGGCCGCGTCGAAGAGGGACAGATCCTCTATCAGGGTCGTGATCTCCTCACTCTCTCCAAGGAGGAGATGGCCGAGCTGCGCGGCGACGAGATCTCGATGATCTTCCAGCAGCCCGCCTCGGCGCTCAACCCGGTCTACCGGGTGGGCCTCCAGGTCTCGGAGGTCTTCGAGCTCCATCGGGAGATGACCAAGGAGGTCGAGTACGAGAGCGCCGTCGAGATGCTCGAGCGGGTGGGGATCCCTGACCCCGAGCGCCGGGCTCGCTCATTTCCCCACGAGTTCTCGGGGGGCATGGCGCAGCGGGTGATGATCGCCATGGCGCTGGCCTGCGGGCCGGACCTCCTCATTGCCGACGAGCCCACCACCGCCCTCGACGTCACCATCCAGGCCCAGATCCTCGATCTCATGCGGGACCTCCGCAGCGAGTTCGGGATGGCCATCATCCTCATCACCCACGACCTGGGCATCGTGGCCGAGATGGCCGAGCGGGTGGCGGTGATGTACGCCGGGCAGATCGTGGAGGAAGCCGACACGAAGACGCTGTTCGCAGATCCCAAGCATCCCTACACAAAAGGACTGATCGGGTCGATCCCGGTGATCGGGACCCGAAAGGAATCCCTGGAGGTCATCCCCGGCCGGGTGCCCAACCTCATCGATCTGCCGCCCGGGTGCCGGTTCGCCCCGAGGTGCAAGGCCCGGGTCGAAGCCGGCTGCACGATCTGCACGGCCGAGGAACCGCTCCTCATCGAGGTGGAAGAAGGACACAAGGTACGTTGCTGGCTCTACTCTGAAGATCGGGAGGAACGAGAGGCGGAGCTGGCCCAGCGGGCGGCCGCTGGAGCCTGATGTGACCGCCCTCGTGGAGATCCGGGACCTCGTCAAGACCTTCCCGGTCAAGGCGGGCGCGTTCCAGCGGGTGATCGGAAAGGTTCGGGCGGTCGACGGGGTCACCCTCGACATCCAGAAGGGCGAGGCCCTCGGGCTGGTGGGCGAGTCGGGGTGCGGCAAGTCGACCCTGGGACGCTGCCTGCTGCGCCTCATCGAGCCGGACTCGGGTGAGATCCGCTACGACGGGGAGGACCTCCTGACCATGAGCAGCAGCGAGCTTCGCCGGATCCGGCGCCGCATGCAGATCATCTTCCAGGACCCGTACTCCTCGCTCGACCCCCGCTCGACCGTCGAGGCCAGCATCAGCGAGGGCCTCAAGGTGCACGGGGTCCCCCGCGAAGAGCACCGCCGTCGAGTGCGCGACGCCCTGGAGCGGATCGGGCTCGAGCCGTATCACGCTCGGCGCTACCCCCACCAGTTCAGCGGAGGCCAGCGCCAGCGAATCGGGATCGCCCGGGCGCTGGCGGTCAATCCCGACTTCATCGTGTGCGACGAGCCGGTCTCGGCCCTCGACGTCTCCATCCAGTCCCAGATCCTCAATCTGCTGCGGCAGCTGCAGCAGGAGCTCCACCTGACCCTGCTTTTCATCGCCCACGACCTCAGCGTGGTGGAGCATCTCTGCGATCGGATCGCGGTGATGTACCTGGGCAAGATCGTGGAGGTGGCCGAGCGGGACGAGCTGTTCCGCAATCCCGAGCATCCCTACACGCGAGCCCTTCTCTCCGCCATCCCCATCGCCGATCCGACCCGCACGCGTCGGCGACGGCTCCTCCAGGGGGAGATTCCCAGCCCTCTCAATCCCCCGGTCGCCTGCCGTTTCCATACCAGATGCCCGATCTTCGCCAAGGGGATCTGCGACGTGATCGAGCCGGAGCTCCGCCCCCGCCAGGAGCGCCGGACGCACGTCGCCGCCTGCCATCTGCGAACGGGTGACTATCAGCACCTCGACCCCGAACCGGAGATGTCTCCCCTCTAGTCAAAACATGGGCTCATCGCGATTTCCGGTGGATCAGCCACACCAGAACTCTGGACGACGACTGATGAGCAGGACCTTGGAACGGTACCGGTCAGAGTTGCGGTAGCCGTAGCCCCGCCGCTTCATGACCTTGATCTTGTTGGTGACCCCCTCGGCAAAGCCGTTGGTCTGGCGGTCGTCGAAGTAGTTGAGGATGGGCTCCCGCCACCACCGAAGCGTCCCCCACACTGAGGAGAGTTCCTCCAGGCCGGCCGCCTCCAGGTTGTGCACCCACATGTCGAGGCGGCGTTCGGCCTCCGCTCGGCCGGGGGCCCATAGATGGCCGCGAAGGCCTCTTTCATCCACCAGGCCACCCCGATCGGGGGATGGCGACAGAAGACGTCGCCCAGCGTTGCTGCCTCGTCTGGGGATAGCTGCTGGGCCCGGCGCATGAAGGTCCACCGCGAGCGCCAGACCTGGCGGTCGAAGCGGGGGTTGTGCTGGCGGGAGACTCCTCCATCCCGCCCTCGCACCCAGGCCTTGCGCCCGTGGCGCACCCGCACCCGCTGTGTGGCGTGGTCCACCGAGCGAAGCACGGGGAACTTGTCGGCCACCAAGCGGGCTCGGGGCAGGAGGCTCTCCACCGCCTTGCGGTACGGCCAGTGCAGGTCGATGACCACCGTCTCGATGCCCTCCAGGAGGTGGGAAGGAAGGGCTTCCAGCCCCTCCCGGGCGGCCGCTTGGTCCCGGCCTTCGGAAAGCTCGAGGATGACCCCTCGCTCGGGGTCGGAGATCACCGTGTGGTAGCGGAAGCGGCGCCGAAAGGCACTCTCGTCTAACGACACCACCCGGGGAGGCTGGGCGGGGCGGGCCAGCTCCTTTTCGGCATGGGCCTCGAAGGCGTCGGCCACCCGCCACCACGACACCTTCTCTGAGGCGGCCACATCACTGAACGGCTGGCGGATGGCCGCCTGGGCGAGCTGATCCCGGAAGCGGCGGGTGGTCCTTTTCCTTCCCGCCATCGCCGGGTGCCGTTCTCGGCCAGCACCAGGATCAGGAGCGGGTGCACGAGCCGGACCCTACCAGGAAGGGGCGGGTCTGCGACCCGCCCCTTCCAGCTTCTTCTGCCGCGCTACTCGCCCTTGGAGACCAGGTTCCAGCTGGGGTTGAAGTCGGCGCCGATGTTCAAGGTCTCGGGGCTCCCGAAGTCGGGGTCGCCGGAGATGTAGTCCTGGTACATCACGTGGCCGGGCTGCACCGACAGCGGAACGGTGACCACCAGGTCGGCGTAGATCTCCTGGGCCTGCCCATAGAGGTCGGCCCGGGTGTCCTCGTCCTCGGCCACGGCCGCCTGCTCCAGCAGCTGGACCAAACGGCCCGCTTGGTCGTTGATCGGGTCGCCGGGGGCCTCGTCGCCGGTGGTGACCCCGGTCCCCAGGCCGCCCGCGTAGACGAACGGCTCCAGGTAGTTGCTGGGGTCCGGGTAGTCGAAGAACCACCCGAGGAAGCACACCGGGTACTCACCTCCGATGCAGGCGCCCACGTAGGTGCTCCACTCCTGGGCCACCAGCTCCACCTGGATCTGGCCGGTCGCCTCCAGCTGCTCCTGCAGCACCTGCATCGAGTCGGCCGCCGTTCCGCCGTAGTGCTCCGGCGGGTAGGCCACCGTGAGCTGCAGTGGGCTGCCCTCCGTGTAGCCGGCCTCCTCCAGGAGCTGGCTGGCCGCCTCCTGATCGGGGGCGTTGTACAGCTCGTCGAAGGCCTCGGTGGCCCCCAGGAAGGCGGGCGGCACTTGTGAGTACAGCGGGTTCACCGTCCGGGCGAACACGCGGTCGGACAGCTCGTCACGGTCGACGAGCGAGGCGATCGCCTTGTACACGTTCGGATCGCCCACCTGCTCGTCCTGGTGGTTCATGATCAGGTACTGGATCGAGGCCCCCGGGAACTCTTCCACGTTCAGGCCCTCGGTGCCCCCCAGCTCCTCCAGGAGCGACGGGCTGTCGATGGTCCGCCAGGCCAGGTCGATCTCCCCGTTCTGCAGCGCCAGCGCCATGGTCTGTGGGTCCGTGTAGTAGGTGATGATGGCCCGCTCTTCCTTGGGTGCCAGCTCCTCGTTGTAGTAGTTGGGGTTGGGCTCCAGCACCGTCTGCTCGTTGGGCGTGTACTCCGAGATGAACCAGGGCCCAACGCCGTGCACCGGCGCATCCGGGAACTCCTTCAGGGCGTCCTCGGCGAAGATGTCCGGGTGGGATGGGGTGTACGGCGCCCCGGTCAGCACCTGCTCGAAGTAGGCGAACGGCTGCTTGAGCGTGAATACCACCGTCCGCTCGTCGGGCGCCTCCACGCTGTCCACGAAGGCTCCCACCAGCACCGGCCCAACCCCGCCGGACCCGGGTGGGATGTTCAGGGCCCGCTGGATGGACCGCACGTAGACGTCGGCGGTCAGCTCCAGGCCGCCGGAGAACTGGATGCCTTCCTTCAACGTGAAGGTGTAGGTCAACCCGTCGTCGGAGACCTCCGGCATGTCCTCTGCCAGGGCCGGCTCCAGCTCCAGGGTGCCGGGGCGGAACCGCAGCAGGGAGTCCCCGATGTTGCGCAGCAGCTCCCAGTCGTGCACCGAGTAGGCATCGGCCGGGTCCAGCTGGGCGAGCTGGTCGATGGTGCCGATGAGCAGCGTGTTGGGGTCCTGTGGAGCCGCCCCCGCTGCGGCCGTCGTCTCGGTTGTGGTGCCCGGCGCGGCGGTGGTTCCCGGCGCGGCGGTGGTACCCGGGGCAGCGGTGGTATCCGCCGGCTCCTCCGCCCCCGGCGCACAGGCCACCATCACCAGCGCCAGGGCGGCGACGAAGGTGAACCAGCCCGTGTGTCGCTTCAGGAGTCCTCTCCTCTCTAGTTCCCCTAGTCCGCGAGTCGAGCACGACTGGCCGGCACAACGCTAGCCACTCAAAGCGAGGCCTGCATCGGGACCTCGGCTGCCTCCCGCCAGCCCCTGGGGGTGAGCAGGGCGGCCCGGCCGGGAGGGGGACGCAGGCTCTCCACCTGGTGGAGCACCCCGGCCAGGAGCTCCACGCCGTCCACCACTCGGGGGCCTGGACGGCTGAAGTAGGCCGATCCGTCAACCGCCACCACCGCCGCCCGGGCGGCCAGCTCCCTCCACTCGGCTCGATGCCCGATCTCCTCCACCCGGGCCTGAGCCTGCTGGAGGTCGAAGCCGCAGAAGGCGAGCACCACCACCTGCGGGTGCGACTGGAGGACCTCCTCCCAGGAGGCTGGTCGTGAGGGTGCCCCGGCGCGTCCCAGCACGTTGCGGCCTCCGGCCATCTCCACCATGGCCGGCACCCAGTGGCCGGGGGCATAGGGCGGGTCGGGCCATTCCAGCACCGCCACCCGAGGCTGCGGCAGGTCCCGCACTGCTTCCTCTACCGCTCGGAGCCGGGCAGCCAGGGAGGCGACCAGGGTCTCTGAAGCGGGGGCTTCCACCACCCGGCCAACCTCCATGATGCTCTCCAGGATCTGCCCCAGGTCCTTCGGGTCGGTGCTCACCACCCGGGCGGCGCGCGGCATCGAGCAGACCGCCTCCTCCACTACATGGGTGGGCACCGCGCAGACCGCGCAGAGGGCCTGGGTCACCACCACGTCGGGTTCGAGCTCCCGCAGCAGCTCCTCGTCCAGCCGGTAGATGGTGTGCTCGTCCCTTATTCCGGCAATGGCCGCCGCGTCGATCTCCGAGGCCGACAATCCGGGGGGCAGGAGGTCGCCGGTGATCTTGGGGAGGGAACGGGCGGCGGGGGGGAAGTCGCACTCGTGGGTGACCCCCACCACCTCCCGCCCCTTGTCGATGGCGAAGAGGATCTCGGTGGCGCTGGGGAGCAGCGAGACGATCCGCACTACCCGTCGTGCGGAACGGCCACCCGGGAAGGAGGCGGGATCACCAGCACCGGGCACGGAGACTTGCGGATCACCCGCATCGAGACGCTCTCCCAGGAGGACTCGTCGAAGATCGACCGGGTGGCGCCCAGGACGATCACGTCGGCGTCCAGGTCCTCGGCGGCACCGAGGATGGAGCGTGCCGGGTCGCTCCCGTCGACGAAGATGCTGTGGGCGCTGATGCCGCGGGCCCGCAAAGCGGCCAGCACCGGTTCCACCAGTCGTCGGCCTCGCTCCTCCACGTAGCGAGCCATCAGGGCATCCTGCTCGGACGGCCAGGCCGCCTCGCCTCCGGCCAGCGGGCGCCACTCCTCGGCGCGGATCGTCTCCAGGAACTGGTGAGGCACCTCGATGACGGTGATGACGGTCACCGAGCCGTAGTGCCCGAGCAGCTGCTCGGTGAGGTCGGCCACCGGGTCCGGGGGAAGGACGCCGGCCGTGGCGATGAGAACCTGCATGGCGGGTACAGCCTAGAGCAGGTGGGGCGGCCGGAGAACAGGGCTCTTCTCCCTGCGCCGCTTGCGGGGGCCGGGGGCAAGAGCGGTTCGGGTGGAGGCTCTTTGAGAGAGATGCCTGCCGACGCCCGGTAGTCTCGGCCCATGCCGAGCGCCATCGTCGTGGGAGCCGGCGTCTTCGGCGCCTCCCTGGCCCACCAGCTCAGTGGAGAGGGCTGGCAGGTGACGCTCGTCGAGCAGTACCAGCC
>JALYHC010000300.1 GCA_030776765.1 Actinomycetota bacterium
CAGGGTGAGCCTTCTTGGCCGGTCTGAAGCCCTCTTCCACACCGAGATGCACACGGATGAGTGCCGACTCGAACCAGCATCCCCCTCGAGCTTTGAGCTGAGGTGGTTTCTCGACCTGAGGAATCCCGAGGAGCCCCTGGTAGAAGGCGATGGCCCTGGCTTCCTCGCCCTTCGGCATGGCGAGCTGCACATGATGAAGTCCGACGATCATCTTGGGATCTCACTGAACAGATAGCAGATAGACCAGGACGTCTGATGGGTTCCGGTCAGTGGGAACACGGGGTAGAAGACAACCTGGCGGACTCCGGGTGCTCAACTTCCCGCTGGACGAGGCCTCGGGCGAATGAGACGATCCCGGAAACCCCGTACTCACAAGGGATCTCCGGGCCCCAGCGGAGGCGGACGGGAATCGAACCCGCCGGGGGCCTCGCGACCCCCCACCGGTTTTGAAGACCGGGGAGCCCACCAGGCGCTCGCTCGCCTCCGAGAGGGAGGGTAGCGGGCCGCTCGTGACGGATCCCCCGGCCTACCCTTGCCCGCCATGACCATTCGCTCCCGTCGTGCGCTGCCAGTCCTGGCGGTCCGCGGCCTGGTAGAGCGGGACCGGGAGTGGCGGTGGGAGGAGCTGGCCGCCCTGCCGGGCCGCATCGGCGACCTGGGGAAGTGGTCGAAGGCTTCGTGGGCGAGGCCGTCCCGGTGAGGGTCTTGCTCGAAGGCTCTCAGCCGCTCGAAGGGGCCGCCTTCGTCACCGCCGAGAGCGACGACGGCCTCTACCGGGCCTCCATCCCTCGAGAGGAGCTGGTTTCCAAAGGGTGGCTGGCCTTTGCCGAGGACGGCCAGCCGCTGGGGCGGGAGCGAGGTGGGCCACTACGGCTGGTGGTACCGCAGGGCCGGACGCTGTGCTGGAACGTGAAGGCAGTAGCGGAGTTGCGGTTGACGGCGGAAGGGGAGCCGGACAGCGTGCCAAAGGATCCAGACCACTGACTGCGTCCGGTAGTCTTTCTCTGGCAGGCCGACTGAGACGGCCGCCTACCTTGTCATGGAATCTGCTGCCAGCTCCTTTCCCGAACTGATCCGGCTGCGACGCGAGGCGGCCGGCTTGAGCAGGGCCGGGCTAGGGGAGCTGGTGGGCCGCTCGGCTTCGGCGGTGCGGAACTGGGAGCGAGGTCGGTCGATGCCTGGGGAGCCGGAGGTGCTCGAAGCACTGGCCGCCACGTTGGGCATCTCCGACGGAGAGCTGGCCGAGGTCTTGGAGCCCGAGCGCCTGGCTTTCGATCCGTCCCACCTGGGCCTTCTGCCGGAGGAGCCGCAGGGCCCTCCCGGCGAGCCAGAGCTCGACCTCGAGCATTCCCAGGACGTGAGTCGGCCGGAAGCTGAGGCACCGGGGGAGGTCGTCCATGGAGAGCCGCCCCGGTCCGGGTCGGGTCCGCCTGCCCAGGAGCCCGGCGCACCTGCTCCCTCCTGGGCCGGCTCGGTGTCGCCGATAGCTGGCACGGAGACGCAGCCCAGGCCAACGGTCCCCCAGGTGAGGAGGCCGACCGGCCCGCCCGAGGGAGCCGGCTCCGGTGCCGCCTCGGCCACACCTGAACCAGGGGCGCTACCACTCTCCTACGTGGAGGACCCGCAGCAGCTGGCCGTCTACCGACATCGGGCGATCGTCACCACCGGTGTCCTGGTGGCCCTGCTGCTGGTGCTGAGGTGGGCGGTCGGAGAGTTTGCCGAGGCCATTCGCTCGGTGCTGGAGCTCTTCGGATAGGCCCTCGGTAAGGAGGTTGGCCTACCTCACGGTTGGACGGACCGGCAGCGCTCCCGTGCCGCTTCACTCATCCGCCGAAGTCCTATGACACTTCCCCGAGAGCCGCCTAGGTCGGCAACCTCCCTCACACAGGAGCGCTGCGGCCTGTCACACTGACCATGATGGGCGCCGGACAGAGCGAGATACAGGAGGGTTCTCGGCCTCCTCCAATGGGCTAGTGAGGAACCGGGGGGAGGTTGACGCCCGTAGTGAGGGTATGGACGAGCGCCGCATCTTGATTCGCTTCCGCTCCGGGGAGGCCGACGGGGTGCGGGCCCTGTACGACCGCTACGCCAGGGCGGTCTTCGTCGTGGCCCTCTCGGCACTCGGTGATCGAGGCCTGGCCGAGGAGGCGGTGCAGCTGACCTTCCTCCAGGCGTGGCAGGCCGCCCACCGGTTCGACCCCACCAGAGACCCAGGCACCTGGCTCTACGCCATCGCTCGCCGAGTGGCGGTTGACCTCTACCGCCGGGAGCGGCGCCATCACACGGTGGACGAGGTGGAGCCGGAGATCGTCGCCCTCCCCCCGTCGTTCGAGCGCACCTGGGA
>JALYHC010000301.1 GCA_030776765.1 Actinomycetota bacterium
CGCTTGACGGTCTTCATGATCTCCAGATAGACGAAGATGTTGTTCTTGATGAGCGTGTAGAAGGGGCCCTCTCCCAGCTTCAGGTAGCGGAGAGCGTCCCGGTGGCGCTCGTCGTGCTCGGCCACCACGAAGACCCCGTGCGGCAGCACGGGGGAGAGGACGTAGTCGGCGATGGGAGAGCCCAGCCGCTTGGCTTCCTCACCCAGCAGCCGGGAGGCCGTCGGCAGGTCGTCCTCAGCCGGCCCCAGCAGGCCGTCGGCAGCGACGGTCCCGCCCAAGCCGTTGGCAACCAGGGCCTGCTCGAACTGCACCTTGGTCCCGTCGGTGAAGGAGGTGACCATCGGCAGGCTGATTCCCTGCCGGGCTCCCCAGTACTCCATGTCCTCCCGGGTGGGAGTGAGGTTGAGGAACCCCTTCATGTTCCCGTACACCAGCGGCGTGAAGCCCAACTCCAGGGCCTCTTCCCGAAGCGCCGCCTGGCAGCCGGGCTGGTCTCCCTCGGCCTCGGTCACCAACCCCTTCCCCACGAAGTAGGAGCCGGCAGTCACATGGAACTCGGCGTTCATCGTCACCACCGGCACCGAGGCCCCCACCGCCCCGGCGATCACCTGGGTGGCGTAGATCGGGTCCCCACTGCACTCGACGATGAGGTCGGAGTGGTCGATGAGCTCCTCCACTGAGTCGGTGAGGCGATCGGAGGCGGGGTAGTCGGCACAGTCCTCAATGGGACGGCGGGTGAGCACCCGCGAGAGGGCGAAGCCCTCGTGGTTGCCGAGGGCCAGCACAAAATGGCGGGAGACGAAGCCGGTGCCGACGACACCGATGCGGGCTTCCACGGCTACCCCGCCGGACCGAAGCCGCCCCACGGGTCCTCCTTGAGCAGCTCCGTCAGGTAGGTCCCATAGCCGGAGTTGGCCAGGCGCTCCGCCAGACCGGCCAGCTGGTCGGTGTCGATGTAGCCCATGCGCCAGGCGATCTCCTCGGGGCAGGCGATCTTGAGACCCTGGCGCGCCTCGATCACCTCGATGAAGTTGGCCGCCTGCAGCAGCGCATCTTGGGTGCCGGTGTCCATCCAGGCCGATCCCCGGCCCAGCAGCTCCACCTGCAGCTCGCCCATCTCCAGGTAGGCCTTGTTGACGTCGGTGATCTCCAGCTCCCCGCGAGCAGAGGGCTGGAGGCCCTTGGCGATGTCGATGACCTTGTTGTCGTAGAAGTAGAGCCCGGTGACCGCATAGTTGGACCTGGGCAGGGCGGGCTTCTCCTCGATGTCGAGCACGTTGCCGTGCTGGTCGAAGCTGACCACCCCGTAGCGCTCCGGGTCGCGCACCCAATAGGCGAAGATCACCGCCCCGCTTTGGAGCTGGGCCGCCTCCTGCACCCGCACTCGGAAGCCAAAGGCGAAGAAGATGTTGTCGCCCAGGATGAGTGAGACCCGGTCGTTGCCGATGAAGTCCTCGCCGATCAGGAAGGCCTGCGCCAGTCCCCCCGGGTGGGGCTGCTCGGCGTAGCTCAGGTTGATCCCCCACTGCGAGCCGTCTCCCAGCAGCCTTTCGAACAGCGGCCGGTCGTGGGGCGAGGTGATGACGAGCAGGTCGCGGATCCCGGCCAGCATCAGGGTAGAGAGCGGGTAGTAGACCATGGGCTTGTCGTGGACGGGGAGCAGCTGCTTGCTGACCGCCTTGGTGAGCGGATAGAGCCTGGTTCCCTCCCCACCCGCCAGGATGATGCCCTTCATGTCGATCCCTCTCCCTTGGTCCAATCGAACGCCTGGGCGGCCACTCCCACCACCTGCTCGCCGATGGCCAAGGAGGCGGTGGCGCCGGGTGACGGGGCGTTGAGCACGTGGACCGCGGAGTCGGTAGTGAGGATGGAGAAGTCGTCGATGAGGCGACCGGCCCGGTCCACCGCCTGGGCCCGCACTCCCGCCCCGTGGGGGACCACGTCCTCGGGACTGATCTCAGGGACCAGTCGCCGCAGCGTCGCCACGAAGGCCTTCTTGCGCCAGGAGCGGTAGTTCTCCGCCAAGCCGGTCCTCCAGTAGCGGCGCCCCAAACGCAGAAAGCCGGGGTAACGCAAGGTCTCCCAGAGCTCCGAGGGGCTCACCCGGCCCTTGCTGTATCCCTCCCTGGCCAGGGCCAGCACCGCGTTGGGGCCCGCCTCCACCTCGCCCCCGATGGTTGTGGTGAGATGCACGCCGAGGAACGGGAACCGGGCGTCGGGGACCGGGTAGATGAGCCCCCGCACCAGGAAGCGGCGGTCGGGTCGCAGCAGGTAGTACTCCCCCCGGAAGGGCACGATCTGCACGTCGGGTCGAGCCCCCATGCTGCGGGCGATGGTGTCCGCGTAGAGCCCGGCGCAATTGATGGCGAAGCGGGCGGCCAGCTCCCCCTCGCCGGTGCGCATGCGCAGACCCCAGCTTGCCCGCTCGACCCTCTCCACCTTGGTGTTGCGCATGATGGTGACGCCCCGCTCGTCCAGGCGCTTGGCCAGCGCCCGTGCCACATGGTGGAAGTCGACGATCCCGGTGTCCGGGACGTGCAGGCCGGCCACTCCGGTGGCGTGCGGCTCCAGCTCGGAAAGCTCCCGGGGGCCGATCTGGCGCACCCCTCGGAGGCCGTTCATCACTCCCCGGCGGTGGAGCTCCTCCAGTGCGGGCAGCTCACGGGGCTCGGTGGCGACGATCACCTTGCCGGGGAGCTGATAGGCGATGCCGTGCTCCTCACAGAAGGCCAGCAGGCGCTGCCCTCCCTGCACACAGAGGCGCGCCTTGAGGGAGCCGGGGCGGTAGTAGATGCCTGAGTGGATGACGCCGCTGTTGTGCCCGGTCTGGTGAGATCCCACCTCGGGCTCCTTGTCGAGGACCAGCAGGCGAAGCCTGGGGTGGCGCTCGGTGAGGGCGAGCGCCGTGGCCAGGCCGATGATGCCCGCTCCCACCACGGCCACGTCCGCCGGGCGGCTGCCCGACCGCTCAGAGGAGGACATCGTCCAGCACCACCTCCTCCAGCAGCTCGTGCCAGGAGATCAGGCTCTTGTACCACTCCACGGTCCTGGTCCGGATGTCGGGCTTCACCACGCCTTGCTCGAGGGCGGCGAAGATCTCCTGGGCGGCATCTTCGGGCGTGAGCTCGGTCTTGTAGCCCAAAGCGTCGTGGACCTTCCGGAAGCTGACCTGGTAGGAGCGGTGATCGGGGTCGCCGTACCACTCGTGGCGGAAGGGGACTCCCACGGCCTCCGAGACCCGGCGGGCGAGCGGCAGGATCTGGAAGTTCTGGTCGTCGGAGCCCACGTTGAAGATCTCGCCGTTCACCGCCTCCGGTTCTGCTTCCAAGACGGCGGTGAAGGCGCGCGAGGTGTCCCTGACGTGGACCATCGGTCTCCACTGACTGCCGTCCCGCAGGACCGGGATGCTGGCGTTCTGGAAGACCCCCAGCGTCATCCCGTTGATGGCCAGGTCGAAGCGCATGCGAGGCGAGAGCCCGTAGACGGTGGCCTGCCGAAGCACCGTGACACAGAAGTCCTCGGCGGCAAGGGCCAGGTTGGCGCGCTCCGCCTCCAGATTGGCCCGGGCGTATGTGGTGAGTGGGTTGGCTTTGGAGCGCTCGTCGAGGACGCCCTCCTGGAACCCATAGATGCTGCAGGAGGAGGCGAGGACGTAGCGGGCCACCCCCCTGGCCTTGGCCGCCTCGGCCAGCCGGGCCCTTCCCTGAAAGTTGATCTGCATCGTCTTGTCGGGTTGGAGCTCACCGGCCGGGTCGTTGGAGATGGCCGCTAGGTCGCAGACCGCGTCGATCCCCTCGAAGACCCGAGGATCAGCCCAGCGGATGTCGCCCTTGAGGACCGAGAGCCCCCGCCGGGCGGTCAGGTGGGCGAGCGTGGGGCCGAAGAAGAAGCGGTCGAGCACCACCACCTCGTGGCCTCGGTCGAGCAGCAGCTCGGTCAGCACCGAGCCGATGTAGCCGGCCCCCCCGGTCACCAGGATCC
>JALYHC010000302.1 GCA_030776765.1 Actinomycetota bacterium
GGCCACAAGATGATCGGGATCGGTCGGGTCGGAGGAGAGCGACCAGGCCCCGACCTCGAGCGTGCCGGAGAAGCTGCCGCCGCCATCGGTGGACCGCACCACCCCGTTCTCCGGACCTGCCCCCACCACCACCTCTAGGTCCCGGGGGCCCACCGCCAGCGCCAGGAGGTCCGGGGGCACCCGACCGACTTCGGACCGGAGCTCCCAGCTCTCCCCGGCGTCACCGCTTCGAAACAGCCCGAAGCCCACCACGAAGGCGTAGACCAGCTCGGGGTCGGAAGGCGCTTGGGCAAAGGCATGGATGTCCAGTCCCGGAAGATCAGGGGGACGGAGCGGCTGGAAGGTCCTCCCCCCATCCCGGCTTCGAGCCAGGACGTTGTGTCCCGCCACGAAGATGGGGGTGGCCGGATCGTGGGCGCCGATCGCCATGGCATCCTGGCCCTCAAGCCCGGCCGTTTCCCAGCTGGCGCCGTCTGCGCTTTGCCAGAGGGCGCCGTGGAGGCCCAGCAGGAGGCTTCCGTCCTCGAGGGCTCGCAAGGCGTGCACGTGGTCGGAGGCCGGGAGCCGACCCGCCATCGGCTCCTGCGACCCGCACGCAGACAGCAGCGTCATCCCGGCCAGGAGAACCGCGACGGTCCTCATAACCTACGGCTCGCCATGCCTACGAGCCCAGCACCCGGCGGCGCTCCTCGAACTCCTCCCGGTCGATCTCCCCCCGCGCGTACCGCTCCTCGAGGATGCGCAGTGCTTCCCGGTCACCTCTCCGAGCCTGTCCCGAGCCGGTCCGGTCCGAAAAGGCCCGGACCACGAGGACCGCTCCCGCCACGACCAGGGCCAGGAAGAGCAGCCACACCAGCAGCATCCAGGGGCCCATCGGCGTCATCATCTTCCCACTCGCTTCCTCGGCATCAGAGGGGCGGCCAGCCGAGCCGAGCGAAGGTGCGCTGGAGCGGGATGAAGAAGGTCCGCCACGCCCCGCTGGCGAAGAGGATCCCCACGCCGACGAGGAGTCCCCCGCCCACCGCCTCGATGCGCCGGCCGTGGCGCTGCAGCCAGGCCAAGGAGCCCTTAGCCCGCTGGTACCACAGGGCCAGCACCACGAAGGGCACCCCCAGCCCCAGCGAGTAGAGCGCCAGCAGAACCGCCCCCCAGGGCGCCGTCTGGGTGGCTCCGGCGATGGCCAGGATGGTGGCCAGGATCGGGCCGACGCAGGGCACCCACCCGAAGGCAAAGGCCATGCCCAACGGGAAGGCGGCCTTGGGCCCCTTGGGTAGGCGGGCGAGATCGAAGCGTCGCTCCCGGTAGAGGCCCGGGATGCGCAGCAGCCCCATCATGGCCAGGCCCATAACCACGATACCTACCCCAGCTACCCGCACGATCAGGGGGACGTTACGGAGCAGGAGGGAGCCGACCAAGGCGAAGGAGGCGCCCAGAGCCGTAAAGACCAGCGTGAAGCCGGCCACGAAGAGGAGCGAGGCCCGCAGGGCAAGCTTCCTCGCCTCTTCCCGTCCGAGCTCGGAGACCGGCAGGGCGGTGACATACGAGAGGTAGGCCGGGATGAGGGGCAGGCAGCACGGGGAGGTGAAGGAGACCATGCCGGCCACCACCGCAAGGAGGGGAAGCGCCAGGCCGACCAGGTCCATAGCCCGTATGCTACCTGCTGTCGTAGGCTCCTCCCAGGCGGGTCGGAGTCCCCTCCTACTACGTTCTATAGTTGGCTCATGCGGTTGCCACCCAAGCCCACCAAGAGCAACGGTGTGCAGCCGGGACCTCCGGAACAGGCGCCCGAGGCGGGCTCAGCCTCGCCGCCGGCAACCGCGGCGCGCCGCAGCATGCGGTGGCTGGTGCTGCTCGCTCTCCCAGCGGCCATCCTGGGGGGTCTGGCCCTTACCGGTTCTCTGATCCCTGAGAACTCCGGACAACTCGATGTCTTCGCGGAACCAGGCGCCTTCGTCGCCACCGAGCCGGAGCCGGCCCCGGATTTCGACCTCACCCTCTTCGATGGGCAGGAGTTCTCGCTCTCCGGGCACCTGGCCTCAGACCGCCGGCCGGTGCTGCTCAACTTGTGGGCGTCCTGGTGCGTCCCCTGCCGGGAGGAGATGCCGCTGCTCGAAGAGGGCTCCCGCCGCCACCCCGAGGTGCTCTTCCTCGGGGTGGCGGTGGAGGACGAGCTGAGGGCAGCCCGCACCTTCGCCGAGGAAGTCGGGGTGACCTACCCCCTGGCCCTCGACGAGACCGGCACCCTGCTGGCCAAATACCCCACCTTCGGCCTCCCCACCACCTGGTTCATCTCCTCGGACGGCATGGTCGTGGGCAGGGTGATCGGGGCGGTGACCGAACCCCAGCTGGAAGGACTCCTGACACAGCACTTCGGTTCTGAGTGATGGTCCTCAGCCGATCGTCACGCAGGGAGGACCCTACGGGTAGCAGCTTGAGCCTTCTACTACAGGCCATCATAGCTAAGCATCCGAGTCGGCTGGACCGCACCGGGTTCGACGAAGGGGAATCAGCTACGCACCGTCGTCGTTGCATCAAACAGACCTGTGAGAGAAGGCCATGCGCTCGAACCACACCGGCCGGGAGTCCGATCGATACGAGTTCCGGCCGGGGGCCACTCGCAGGACCTTCCTCAAGCTGCTGGCCGGCCTGGGACTGGCCGGCGGGGCCACTTACCTGGGGAGCAGGGTGCTGGGCGGGCCGGGCGCCGCTGCTTCCAAGACCACCGCACCGCCCGCCGGGCTCGACACCTCCCCGGCTGCCCCCTCCACCATAGCCCCGGCAGCCGCGCTGCCCGTCTTCGAGCTGGCCGATTTCGCCGATAACGTCCAATCCGGCGGTCCCCCCAAGGACGGCATCCCGCCCATCGACCAGCCCAGGTACCTGGGTGCTGAGGACGTCGACTTCCTGGAGGACGGGGACGTCGTGTTCGGTCTGGCGCGGGAGGGCCGGGTGGTGGCCTATCCGCAGCTGATCCTCGTCTGGCACGAGATCGTCAACGACACCTTCCCCGACGGGCCCCTCTCGGTCACCTATTGCCCGCTCACCGGGTCGACGGTCGCCTTCCGGGGCACCGCCCCCTCCGGCGAGCCCTTGACGTTCGGGACCTCCGGCAACCTGGTCAACTCCAACCTGCTCATGTATGACCGCCAGACCGACAGCCGCTGGCCCCAGATCCTTGCCCGGGCCATCAGCGGCCCGGCCCTGGGCGCCGCCCTGCAGGAGGTGCCGGTGGCCTGGACCACCTGGGGACGATGGCGCCAGGCCCACCCCGACACCGAGGTGCTCTCTACCGACACCGGTTATGTGCGCAGCTACGGTTCGGATCCCTACGGCTCTTACAACCCCCTGGGCGGCTACTTCGCTTCCGGCTCGCCGAGGTTGTTCCCGGTCATGCACTTCGACGAGCGCTTCGACGACAAGGAGGTCTTCGTGGGCGTCAAGCACGGCCCAGCCCGGCTGGCGGTGCGCAAGGAGACGCTCCGTGCCGAAGGAGCCGTCCGGGCTGACATGGGGGAGGACCCCGTGGTCCTGCTCCATGACCCCAACCTCGATGAGGGCTTCGCC
>JALYHC010000303.1 GCA_030776765.1 Actinomycetota bacterium
GGTCCTCCGCCAGCACCTGCTGGGGTCGATCCCCGACCGCCTGGCCAACCGGCTGGGACGCACCATCGTCATGGTGAAGGAGAAGGAGCCCAGGGTGCTCTCCCTGTGGCGAGAGGCCAGCGGCCGCATGCAGCGGCTGATCCGCCCGCGGATATGAGCGGCCGGCGGCCATAGTCTGGCCGCCCTGGCAGACTCGCCTGCCGAACGAGAGGCCTCGACGAGAGGCGCCGACGAGAGAGAGGAAGCCATGCCCATCCGAGTGGGAGCTCAGATCCAGCCGCAGCACGTCTCCTGGCAAGAGATGCGCTCCGCCTGGCAGCGAGCCGAGCAGATGGGTGCCGACACCATCTTCACCTGGGACCACTTCTTCCCCCTCTCGGGGGACCGGGATGGGAAGCACTTCGAAGGTTGGACGGTGCTGGCGGCCATGGCGGAGGTCACGGAGCGGGTGCGCCTGGGCCCCCTGGTCACCTGCAACTCCTACCGCAACCCGCAGCTGCTGGCCGACATGGCGCGCACCGTCGACCACATCTCCGGCGGGCGGCTCATCCTGGGCATCGGGTGCGGCTGGTATCGAAAGGACTACCAGGAGTACGACTACGAGTTCGGGACCGCCTCGGGGCGGCTTCGCGACCTCGACCGCTCGCTCCCCATCCTCGAGGAGAGGTTGGCCAAGCTGAACCCTCCTCCCGTGCAGGACCCGCTGCCCATCCTCATCGGAGGTGGCGGCGAGAGGGTCACGCTGCGGATCGTGGCGCAGCACGCCCACATCTGGAACGGGTTCGGTCCTCCCCGCCAGTTCCAGCACAAGAGCGGGGTGCTGGACCAGTGGTGCAGGAAGGTGGGGCGCGATCCCAGCGAGATCGAGCGCTCGGTCCTCATGGGCGCTTCCGAGGTGAGCCAGGCCGACCAGTTCGTGGAGGCCGGAGCAGCCCACCTCATCGTGGGCATCGACGGCGCTCGCTACGACCTGGGCCCGCTCGGCGACCTGATCGCCTGGCGGGACGACCGCCGGGGCGGGTAGCCCGGGGTGCCGCCCTCCGTCCACTACCGGGGCCGCCTCCTCTCCACGTTCCTGCTGGTGGTGGCGTTCCTGGCCGTGGAGGCGCTGGCCGCCCTTTTCACCAACTCGCTGGCCCTGCTCTCGGACGCCGGCCACATGCTCACCGACGCAGTCGCCCTGGGCATGGCGCTGGCCGCCATCCAGCTGGCGGCCCGGGGAGCGAGGGGCCAGCAGACCTTCGGCCTCTACCGACTGGAGATCCTGGCGGCCCTGGCCAACTCGGTGCTCCTGCTCCTCCTGGCCTCCTACCTGCTGGTGGAGGCCGTCCGTCGGTTACAGACGCCGGCGGAGGTGCTGGTGGGGCCCATGCTGGCCGTGGCCGCGCTGGGCCTGGCGGTGAACCTGGTGGGGATGGCGCTGCTCCACTCGGGTTCCTCCGCCAACCTGAACCTGCACGGCGCCTTCCTCGAGGTGCTGGCCGACGCCCTGGCCTCGGTGGGCGTGATCGTGGCAGCCCTGGTCCAGCACCTGACGGGCTGGCCGTTCGCCGATCCCATCTTCGGCGGCGCCATCGGCCTGTTCATCCTGCCACGCGGCTGGCGGTTGGCCCGGCAGTCACTGCGCATCCTGGTGCAGGCGGCTCCCCCCGGCTTCGACCTGGCGCAGCTCGCCACACGCCTCTCCGCCTTGCCCGACGTGGTGGACGTGCACGACCTGCACGTGTGGACGCTCACCTCCGAGATGGAGGTTGCCTCGGTGCACCTGATGGTGGCCAACGACGCCAACACGCATGCCGTGCTCGACCAGGCCCATCGGCTGCTCGAGGAGGTGGGCATCGAACACGCCACCCTCCAGGTGGAGCCTGAGGACCACCACTCCTGCGAAGAGGTGACCTGGTAAGTCCTCTCCCTCCCCCCCTTGCGGGGGAGGGCTGGGGTGGGGGCCTTGCCGCTACGACAGCAACCGCTTCTTCATCCAGTTGATCAGCCCCCCTTGCAGGATCACCTCCAACTGGCGCACGGAGAGGTTGTGGCGCACCCTGAAGCTGCTCCCCCGGGTGAGGTTCTCCACCACCAGCTCCTGTTCTCGCTGGATACCCTCCCGGACGTCGTCCAGCACCAAGTGGTCGCCCTGCCCGATCGCCTCGTAGTCCATCGGATCCACCAGGGTGAGCGGGAGCACTCCGAAGTTGACCAGGTTCTGCCAGTGAATGCGTGCGAACCCCACCGTGATGACCGCCCGGAGCCCGAGGAAGCGGGGAGCAAGGGCGGCATGCTCCCGGCTGGAGCCCTGGCCGTAGTTCTTGCCCCCTACCACCACATGACCTCCCGAGGAGCGGACATCCTTGGCGCGGGCCACGTAGGTGTCGTCGATGATGTCGAAGCTGAACTCGGCGATACGCGGGATGTTGCTGCGGAAGGGCAGCACGCGGGCTCCCGCCGGCATGATCTCGTCGGTGGAGACGTCGTCTCCCACCTTGAGGAGCACCGGCACGTCCAGGCGGGAGGGCAGGGGCTCGAAATCGGGGAGCGAGGCGATGTTGGGGCCCTTGACCAGTTCCACCTCCCGGGCCTGCTCAGGCGGCAGAGGCGCCACCAGCATGGCGGTGTTGATGATGGGCCCGTCGAGGTCGCCCACCTTGGGGTATTCCTGGTCCAGCTCTCGAGGGTCGGTGATGACCCCGGTGAGGGCCGAGGCGGCGGCGGTCTCCGGGCTGCATAGATAGACCTTGTCCTCTCGGGTCCCCGAGCGACCCGGGAAGTTGCGCGGCACGGTGCGCAGGCTGATCTTGTCGGTGGCGGGAGCCTGGCCCATGCCGATGCATCCGTTGCACCCGGCCTGGTGGATGCGGCTCCCGGCGTGCACCAGGGACAGCAGATGGCCGTTGGCAACCAGGTTCTCCAGGATCTGGCGGGAAGTGGGGTTGACGTCGAAGGAGACCCTCGGGTGCACCTGGTGCCCCTTGACGATCTCCGCCGCCATCGCGAAGTCCCGATAGCCGGGATTGGCCGAGGACCCGACGTAGGACTGATAGATCTCCTCCCCCGCCACCTGCGCCACCGGCACCACGTTGCCGGGGCTGGACGGCAGGGCCACGAGTGGCTCCAGGCGGGAGAGGTCGATCTCTTCGTGCAGGTCGTAGCCGGCGTCCTGGTCGGCCAGCAGCTCCTGCCAGTCGTCCTCCCTGCCTTGGGCACGCAGGAAGCGCCGGACCTCGCCGTCAGAAGGAAAGACGGTGCAGGTGGCCCCCAGCTCGGCTCCCATGTTGGCGATGACGTGCCGGTCCATGGCGCTCAGGCCCTCCAGGCCCGGCCCGTGGTACTCGATGATGCGCCCGATGCCTCCCTCCACCCCGTGGCGCCGCAGCATCTCCAAGATGACGTCCTTGGCGCTCACCCACGGCGGCAATTCACCGGTCACCCTCACTCCCCAGACCTTGGGCATCTTGAGGTAGAAGGGCTCGCCGGCCATCGCCAGGGCCACCTCCAGGCCTCCGGCGCCGATGGCCAGCATGCCGATGGCACCTGCCGCCGGCGTGTGGCTGTCCGAGCCCAACAGCGACTTGCCCGGCTTGCCGAACCGCTCCTGGTGGACCGGGTGGCTGACCCCGTTGCCGGGGCGGCTGTACCACACGCCGAACCGCCGGCAGGCGCTGTGCAAGAAGAGGTGGTCGTCGGCGTTGCGGTGGTCTTCCTGCACGATGTTGTGGTCCACGTACTGGGCGGAGAGCTCGGTCTTCACCCAGTCGAGGCCCATCGCCTCGAGCTCCAGCATCACCAGGGTGCCGGTGGCGTCCTGGGTGAGGGTCTGGTCGATGCGGATCCCGATCTCCTCTCCCGGCACCATCTCCCCCTCCAGGAGGTGCGAGGAGATCAGCTTCTGCGCCACGTTCATGCCCACCGGCTTCCTCCTTCAGGTACCGATACCTCTCCGCTCAGGGTAGTTGAGCCGTCTTCACCCCTCTCTTCCCTCAAGCGTGGCCCGCTTTGGGACCTCTTCCCCCACGGGCGGGGTTCGTCCCTCCAGCCACCAGATGAGCACCATGCCCCCGATGCCGATGCCCAGGGCGCTCCACTGGCTCCAGGTGAGGGGGCCGGCCATGCGGTCGGCGTTCACACCGCCGATGCGGGTGAAGTCGACCAGGAACCGCTGGTAGCCGTACCAGAACATCCAGAAGGCGAAGAGCTGGCCCTGGTAGCGGCGCCTCCAGCGATGGCGCAGCCGCCACAGCACCCACAGCAGCAGAGCTGCGCCCAGCATGTCGTAGAGGGCGGTGTGGTGGTAGGTGCCGCACACAGCCTGCCCCACGCACTCCAGAGGGTTGTGTTGGGGAGCCAGGTCGTAGCCGGGCCGGACCGCATAGCCGAGGAAGAAGTCGGTGGCGCGGCCCAGGTGCTCCACGATGGCCAGGTCCCCCAGCCTTCCCACCACGGTCCCCAGCGCCATTCCGGGAGCGGCCAGGTCGGCGAGGGCGAGGAACGGGAGGCCCAGCATCCGCACCCTGATGCCGCCGGCGATCACCCCCCCGGCAAACCCTCCGAGGATCGAGAACGGGCCGGCGGGGCCGATGGCATCGATGAGCCGGAAGCCGGGGTCGCCGACATGGGCGGGCAGGGTGAACAACCTGGCCCCCAGGATGGCCCCGACCAGCGCCCAGGTGAGGACCGAGGAGATCTTCTCGGCCGGGTAGCCGCTCTCGCCGGCGAGGCGCAGCAGCAGCCAGGCGCCTGCCGCGAAGCCGAGGGCGGCGAACACCCCGTGGAGCGAGAGCGCCAGCGGCCCCACCTCGACGATGGGGATGGGTGGGTAGCTGATGCCGAGGTACATCTTCGGGAGGCTACCCAGCATTGACTGGATACGTCCCCTGGAGGGTTGCGATGGAGGTAGGCTGGTCGGAGCCGCCCGGGGTGGCTTCTGACGACTCGGACGCTCTCAGATGATGCGGTCGACCCCCATCGACAGGAAGAGCAGCGCCAGGTAGGCGGTCGAGTAGCGGAAGAGGGCCATGGAGCGCCGAGGGTCGCGGTAGACGCGCCACGCCTCCCAAATGAAGTACGCCCCCAACGCCGCGGCAGCCACCAGGTAGAGCAGGCCCAGGCCGGCCACCGGGTACATGAGCAGGGTCACCGCCACCAGCACCAGGCTGTAGATCAGGATCTGGCGGCTGGTGAAGGCCGACCCCTTGACCACCGGCAGCATCGGCACCCCGGCCTTCCGGTAATCCTCCCTATGGCGCAGCGCCAGCGCCCAAAAGTGGGGGGGCGTCCAGTAGAAGACGATGGCGAACATGACCCAGGCGGCCGGGTCCAAGCCTCCGGTCACCGCCGCCCAGCCCACCAGCACGGGGACCGCCCCCGCCGCCCCTCCCACGACGATGTTGCGGCTGGTGCTCCGCTTGAGCAGCAGCGTGTAGACGAAAACGTAGAAGAGCAGGGCGGAGGCGGCCAGCCCGGCCGCCAGCAGGTTGACGGTGGCCCACAGCCACAGGAACCCGGCCGTCCCCAGGACGGCGCCGAAGGCCAGGGCATGGCGGGGGAGGATTCGCCCAGTGGGCAATGGCCTTCTCGCGGTGCGGGCCATGTGTTCGTCGATGTCTCGATCCAGGAAGTTGTTGATGGCGTTGGCCCCGGCGGCGCTCAAGGTGCCGCCCAGGAGGGTGGCCACCACCAGCCAGGTACCCGGCCAGCCCCCCGCCGCCACCACCATCGCCGGGACGGTGGTGACCAGGAGCAGCTCGACGATGCGCGGCTTGGTGAGGGCCAGGTAGGCCCGCACCCGCTCCGGGGCCCCCGAACCGAGCACGGCCAGCAGGAAGGCGCCCGACCAGATCAGCGCCGCCAGCGCCAGGTGGCCGACCACCACCAGCGGGTGGAGGTGGAACCAGACGTTGGCCGCTCCCAGCAGCACCTGCACCACGTAGACCCCCAAGACCCCTTGGGACAGGCGGTAGGGGAGGGAGCGCCGGCCGGCCAGGCGGCGCAGCTGCAGCATCAGGTACCCCAGATAGATGCCCACCGCCAGGGCGGCCAGGCGATGGAGAAAGTGGAGGAACCGGGGGAGGACCTCGAGGCGGGCGGGGATCAGGCGTCCATCCATGAGAGGCCAGTCCAGGTAGGCCAGCCCCGCCCCGGCCCCGGTGACCAGCGATCCGATGAGGATCAGGCCGTAGACGGCCACGGCTCCGGCCCAGAGCTTCAAAGCCAGGGCGCGGTCCACCACCGGCAGGCGGGGCGGGAGGGCCAGGTAGATGAGCAGCGCCAGCAAGGCCAGGGCGGCGGCCAGGTGAGCGCTCACCAGGAGCGCCTCCAGCTCCTGCAGGACCACCACCCGGCCCAGCCACGCCTGGAAGATCACCAGCGCCAGCGCGGTGAGCGTCCAGCGCAGGCGGTGGGGCGCCTCCCGGCGGGCCCCCCAGGCGACCAGCACCAGCGCCAGCACCAGGGCACCAACGACGGCCGCCACCGACCGGTGCGTGTATTCGATGAGGGCGGTTCTCTCGAGCGGTGGGATCCAGCTCCCATGGCACCTGGGCCAGTCCGGGCAGCCCAGTCCCGAGCCGGTAGCCCGCACCACTCCGCCGATCACCACCAAGAGGTAGGTGACGATCACCGTCCCCAGCGCCAGCCTGCGAAAGCGGTCCACGATCGGGACGTAGGGTACCGGCGGCGTTACGCTGACAGGCCGTGCGCTCCCTGGCCCTCCTCGTGGTGATGGTCTTCGTGTCGCTGGCTTGCTCACCGACCTCGCCGTCGCAGGCTCCCTCCCCCGCCCAAGAGGGGCTCACCTACCCGGTCGTGGCGTCCTCGGACCTGGCGCTGGGGGTGCAGCGGGTGCTGGTGGCCCTCTACGACGGGGACACCCAACCGGTCGCATCACCGGACCTGCCGGTGACACTGGAGTTCCACTCCCCGGGTGGCGGCCGGCCGATCAGCACCGAGGCCGGATTCATGTGGACCATCCCCGAGCTGCGCGGCGTCTACCGAGCCGAGGTGGCCTTCGAGGAGACCGGCGAGTGGGCGGTGGTGGTGCACCCCGAGGGACTGCCGGTCACCGACCCGGCCCCCTTCACCGTGCAGCCCGAGGCCGCCACCCCGCAGGTCGGTGACCCCGCCCCCCGCTCGGAGACCCCCACCGCTGCCGAAGGCTCCCTGGCCGAGGTGAGCACCGATACGGCCCCCGACCCGCGCTTCTACCAGCTCTCGATAGCCGAGGCGGTCACGTCCGGCCGGCCCACCGTGGTGGTGTTCGCCACCCCACGCTTTTGCACCTCGCAGGTGTGCGGTCCCACTCTGGAGCTCATCAAGGAAGAGGCGCCCAAGTACCCCGACGCCAACTTCGTCCACGTCGAGGTGTACGACCTGGAAGCCGCCCCCGAGCAGCTGGAGCCGGTCCCTGCGGTGGGAGAGTGGGGGCTTCCCAGTGAGCCGTGGGTGTTCGTGGTGGACCGAGACGGCAGAGTCAGCGCCCGCTTCGAAGGAGCGCTGGCCCCACGAGAGCTGCAGGAGGCGCTGGAAGAGGCAGCGGCGTAAAGGCAGTTCCCGGCGGTATCTAACATCAAGCGGGTGCGGCGCATCCGCCTTCTGCTCGCCCCCCTGACCCTGCTCCTCGGGGCCTGCGCAGAGTATGCCCCTTACGACAGCCTCGATCCCGCCGGCCCGGTGGCCCGACGGATCTACGAGCTCAACATCCCGGTGTTCTGGATCGCCACCGCCATCTTCGTCCTGGTGGAGGGGGCCCTGGTGGTGTTCATGATCGTCTTCCGGGACAAGAAGGGCCGCGGCCTGCCCCGCCAGACCCACGGCAACACCGCCCTGGAGATCACCTGGACCATCATCCCCGCCCTGATCCTGGCCTACATCGGCTTCGCCACCGTAAAGACCATCTTCCAGCTCCGGGCGGTCCCCCCGGGGGCCATGCCCATCACCGTGGAGGCCAATCAATGGTGGTGGGAGTTCCGCTATCCCGAGCAGGGCATCGTCACCGCCAACGAGATGCACATCCCGGTCGATCGCCCGGTGCACCTCACCCTGGAGTCGGTGGACGTGATCCACAGCTTCTGGGTGCCGAGGCTGGCGGGCAAGCAGGACGTGGTGCCGGGAAGGACCCACCAGCTGAGCTTCACCGCCGTCGAGCCCGATATCTACTTCGGTGAGTGTGCCGAGTTCTGCGGCATCAGCCATGCCCTGATGCGACTGCGGGTCATCGCCCAGACCGAGCAGGACTTCCAGGCCTGGGTGGAGGGGCAGCAGCAGCAGGCCAGGGAGCCCACCGAGGCGCTGGCCCGGCAGGGACAGGAGATCTTCCTGGCCGGCCAGTGCGTCCAGTGCCATACCATCCAGGGCACCCCTGCCGACGGGGAGGTGGGCCCCGACCTCACCCACTTCGCCAGCCGCAACACCCTGGCTGCCGCCATCCTGGAGAACACCCCAGAGAACCTGGCCGCCTGGCTGCGCAACCCACCGGAGATCAAGCCCGGCGCCAAGATGCCTAATCTTGGCCTCAGCCCCGAGGACATCAACGCGCTGGTCGCCTACTTGGAGAGCCTGCGATGACCACTACCTCGATCCCGGCCACCACCGTCTTCCGGCGCCCCAAGGCGGAGACCGGCTTCTGGAGCTGGGTGACGACTGTCGATCACAAAAAGATCGGCATTATGTACGGCTACACCGCCTTCGTCTTCTTCCTGTTGGGGGGGATCGAGGCGCTGCTCTTGCGCGTCCAGCTGGCCAGGCCCGAGAACGATTTCCTGAGTGCCGCCGACTACAACTCGATGTTCACCATGCACGGCACCACCATGATCTTCCTGGTGATCATGCCGATGGCCTCGGCCTTCTTCAACTATCTCCTCCCGCTGCAAATAGGCGCCCGGGACGTGGCCTTCCCACGGCTCAATGCGCTCAGCTACTGGATCTTCCTCTTCGGGGGGATCTTCCTCTACTCCAGCTTCTTCTTCTCGGCCATCTGCGGAGTCCCCACCGTGCCGGTGCAGGGCAACCTGGCGGGAGACGCCACCTGGCTGGCCAAGGGCCCCTGCGGCGGTTGGTTCGGCTACCAGCCCAACGCCGGGCCGGCCTTCTCGCCCGACGCGGCCATGAGCTTCTGGGCGGTCGGCCTGCAGATCCTGGGGGTGGCCTCCATCGCCTCCGGCATGAACTTCGTGGTGACCATCTTCAACCTGCGTGCCCCGGGCATGCGGCTGATGCGGATGCCGGTCTTCACCTGGATGACCCTGGTGGTCTCCTTCCTGTTGGTGTTCGCCATGCCGATCCTGGCGGTGGCCCTCTTCTTCGTCACCTTCGACCGGGAGTTCGGCTCCCTCTTCTTCAGCGCGGCGGCCGGTGCCGACCCTCTCTTGTGGCAGCACCTGTTCTGGCTCTTCGGCCATCCGGAGGTGTACATACTCATCCTGCCGGCCATGGGGATCGTCTCCGAGGTGCTGCCGGTCTTCTCCCGCAAGCCGCTCTTCGGCTACGCGGCGGTGGTCTTCGCGGGAGCGGCCATCGGCTTCATCGGCTTCGGGGTGTGGGCCCACCACATGTTCGCCAGCGGCCTGGGGGCGGTGGCCCTGTCGGCCTTCGGGATCTCCACGATGGTGATCGCCGTGCCAACCGGCATCAAGATCTTCAACTGGACGGCCACCCTGTGGAGGGGGGCCATCCGGGCCAGCACCGCGATGCTGTTCGCGGTGGGATTCGTGGCCATGTTCGTGATCGGGGGCCTCTCCGGCGTCAGCCATGCGGTGGTGCCCTCCGACTGGCAGCAGACCGACAGCTACTACATCGTGGCCCACCTCCACTACGTGCTGTTCGGCGGGGCCTTGATGGGCATCTTCGCCGGTATCTACTACTGGTTCCCCAAGGTCTACGGCCGCTTGCTCTCGGAGGGCCTCGGCAAGTTGCACTTCTGGATGATGCTGGTGGGCTTCAACCTGACCTTCGGCCCCATGCACATCCTCGGGCTGCAGGGCCAGCCCCGCCGCGTCTTCACTTACGAGGCCAACGTTGGGTTCGACTTCTGGAACCTGGTGGCCACGGTGGGCGCCTTCATCATCGCCCTCTCGATCCTGGTGTTCATGTTCAACTGGGTGGTCTCCAAGCGGACCGGCCGGCCGGGCGGGGTCGACCCGTGGGACGCTCGCACGCTGGAGTGGAGCACTCCCTCGCCGCCGCCTCATTACAACTTCGCCGAGGTGCCGGTGGTGGAGGCGCTGGACGACTTCTGGCACCAGAAGTACGAAGAGGACGAGGACGGCCGCCCGGTGCGCAAGCTCTATGCCGACGCCCACCTGGCCACCCTCGAGGAGCGCGGGCGCCACCCCAGCCATCCGATCCACATGCCCTCCCCCTCCTACTTCCCGCTGGTGGTGGCCTCGGGGCTGCCCTTCATCGGCTACGGCATCATCTATCACGAGGCGGTGTGGGGCAAGGGGCTGATCGCCCTGGGGGCCCTGCTGCTCATGGCCGGGCTGGTCGGATGGGCCACCGAGCCGGTGGAGGAGGGACACGGCGAGCCGCACGCCGCGGTACCCGAGCCCGCCGGCGCTGCGGGGGACTAGCGTGGCCGACGCGGCGGCAGCCGTCACCGAGCACCACAGCGCCACCGGCATTGAGAGTCGCAAGCTCGGGATGTGGGTCTTCTTGTCGTCCGAGTCCCTGTTCTTCGGGGCGCTCATCTCCACCTACCTGCTCTACAAGGACCGGGTAGTGGCCGGGGTGGGGCCCAACGAGGTCTACGACATCCCCTTCACCTCGGTGAGCTCCTTCGTGCTGCTGATGAGCAGCCTGACGATGGTGCTGGCCCACTCCGCTCACGGGCGCCGGGACCAAAACGGCGCCCGCATCTGGCTGCTGGCCACCGCCCTGCTGGGGATGACCTTCATCGGGGGCCAGGTGTTCGAGTTCACCACCTTCGTGCAGGAGGGGGTCAAGCTCACCGAGAACGTGGCCGCCTCGGCCTTCTTCGTGCTGACCGGCTTCCATGGCATGCACGTCGTAGGGGGCATCTTCCTCCTCCTCACCCTGTTCGGGATCTCGCTCCGGCAGGGGCTGGCCGAGCACCAGGGCCTCAACGTGGAGCTGGTGGGCCTCTACTGGCACTTCGTGGACGTGGTGTGGATCATCATCTTCACGGTCGTCTACCTGATCCCCTGATCATGGCCACTCGGCAGCGCAGCGGACGGGCCCATCGCCACCCCACACCCCGCGACTACGTCAAGGTGGCGGTGGTGCTGGCGGTGGTGACGGCCATGGAGGTCGGTCTTTTCTACGTGAACATCGGTGCGCTCACCACCCCCACCCTGCTGGCCTTGATGGTGCTCAAGTTCGCCCTGGTGGCGCTTTGGTTCATGCACCTGCGTTTCGATACCCGCTTCCTGGGTCAGATGTTCGTGGCGGGCATCGTGCTGGCCGTCTCGCTCTACGCGGTGGTGCTGTGGACCTTCCGGGCCGCCTAGGCCACTCCTCGTGATGCCCCCCTGGCACCCCCACCCGGACGTGTGGGCCCTCGTGCTGGTGCTGGGCGGTGGCTACCTCTACGCGGTCCTGCACGTCGGACCTTCCCAGGACCGGCCATCGCCAAGCGGCGCCCAGGTGGCGTCCTTCCTGCTCGGCGTGGCGGCCCTGTGGGTGGCCTCCGACTGGCCGATCCACGACCTGGCCGAGCAAGCTTCCTTCAGCGCCCACACCCTGGAGCACATGGTGCAGGCCCTGGTAGCCCCACCCCTGCTGCTGCTCGGCACCCCCAGCTGGCTGGCCCGCCGGCTACTCCACCCGCCCCCACTTCCGTTGGTGGCGCGGGCGCTCACCCGCCCGTTGGCCGCCTTCGCCATCTTCAACGTCACCATGCTGGCCATCCACTGGCCCATCGTGGTGGGGCTCATGCTTCGCTCGGAACCCTTCCACCTGGCCGCCCACGCCCTGGTGGTGCTGGCCGGGCTGGTGATGTGGGCGCCGGTGCTCAGTCCCCTTCCCGAGCTTCCCCGCCTGTCACCTCCCCTGCAGATGGTGTACCTGTTCGCCCAGTCGATCCTCCCCACCATCCCTGCCTCCTTCATCACCTTCGCCCAGAGCCCTCCCTACCGGTCCTACCAGGCGCTCACCCCGCTGTGGGGCCTGTCGGTGCTGGAGGACCAGCAGCTCGCCGGGCTGCTGATGAAGATTGGGGGTGGGCTCATCCTGTGGACGGCCATCACCATCATCTTCTTCCGCTGGTACTTGGAAGAGCAGCGCTGGGACCGCCTGGAGCGGGAACTGCGGCGAGGCGCTTGAGGGCGCTCGCCTTGCTGCTGGTCCTGTCCTGCAGCTCCCTCCCGCTGGAAGACGGAGGGCTGAGGAGGGAGTCGGTCCACGGCGTTGTCGTCGAGGTGAAGGGCGACCTGAGTGCGGTGGAGTCCTTCACCATCCGCACCGAGGACGGGGAAGAGCTCGAGTTCGTCCCCCGGCCCGGCACCCGCTTTGACGGGGGACCGCTGTCTCACCTCAGCCAGCACCTGCTGAGCGGCGAGCCGGTGCTGGTGCGCTACCAGGCCGAGGGGGAGACGCTCACCGCCATCGAGGTATCGGATGCCTGAAGCGCCCAGGCTTCAGGGCAGGCTGGTGCCGGGGGTGGTGTCGGGGGGTTGCTCGGAGGAAACGGTGGTCTCGGTGACGTGCCCCTCCCCTTCCTGCTCGCCGTCCAGGGAGCCGGCCACCACGATCACCGAGAGCACGATGCCCAAGGCCGCCACCGCCAGCATGATCTCGGTGGCCGGGATGCGCACCCGGGGTCGGAGGGCGAGCAGCGAGGCGAACCCCAGCACCCCGCCCGCCACCACGATCCCCAGCAGCGGGGCCATGGCGTGGAACCGCAAGAAGAGCGAGGCCAGGCCCAACACCAGGATGGCCATGGAGAGCACGGCCACCACCGGCATGCCCACCGCCCCGATCAGCCGGTGGCGCACCGCCCGGACCTCCTCGCCCTCCACCCCCTCCGCCGAGGGCTCGGCAAAGACATAGGCCGCCAGCGCAGTGGCGCTCCCGAAAGCGGCTCCTGAGAGCGTCAGCAGCAGGAGGGCCGGCACGAGGGGGACCAGAACGCCGGTCTCGGTCTGCTCACCGATCACCGAGATCGCCAGAAAGGCGGCCACGATGCCGAGGAGCGCCCCGATGACGGCTCCCAGGGCCATGGCCGGGCCGGTACCTTCGCCCACCATCGGCTCGGGCCGCAGCACCGGAACCGCCACCCCGGCCACGAAGGCGATGACGGCCCCGAAGATGGCCGAGGTGACCACCGCCAGGACGGTGAGAAAGAGCGGAGTCATCTGCAGGACCACCTGGGGCGACCCGCCCTCCGCCGTGAAGACCCCGGCCCGTTGCAGCAGGAGCGGCGATAGGGCGACCATGCCGGCCACGGCCAGGAGCGCTCCCCCCATCGCACCCAGCAGCGCGGGCAGCCGCAAGCTTCGCTCCACGGGACTCCTCTTGGTGACAGATGAGACCGGCGCTTCTAGGTTAGGGGCCCAACTCGCCTTCCTCGTCCTCCGCTTCCTCCCCGCGCCGGCGGGCACGCCTCTCGGACCACCGAAGGAAGGCGACCGTCCCGCCGGCCACCAGCCCCATCAGTAGGAACTCGTCCCAGCCGCCCTGATGGGCAATGACCACCTGTTCGGGGAACTCGAGCCGGCTCATGCCGCCGCCAGGATCGTCAGGCCCAAGCCGGTGAGCGCCACCATGAGGACCAGCATGGCATATTGGCTGCGCACCGCGGTGGCGGGTGGGAGCTCGGCCAGCGCCCGGTCGTGGGCCAGCACCACCCCCACCACGTGCCCTCCCACGATCACCGCCAGCTGGATGTACCAGACGGCGATGGGAGGCAGCCACGAGTAGTTGACGGTCCAGTCGGCCGTCCCGAGCAGATCCCATCCCCGGCCCAACGGGTCGCTCAGCGCCGGGAGCAGGAGCTGGCCCTCCAGGACCACCAGGGTGAAGTAGTGGGCCACCGCGTAGGCCAGGGCGATCGGCACCAAGGTGTGGGCGAAGCTCTCCGCCACCTCGGTGGGGGAGGAGGTACCGGCGATGCGGGCCGCCGACCACGAGGCGAGCAGGTAGGCCCCTCCCAGGGCGGCCACGGTGAGGACCAGGGCCAGGCTCTCAAACCATACCGACGAGTAGGCGGAGCCCAGCAGCCCGAAGGTGAGGTCGTTCCACCACAGGGTGGCGGAGAGCCCGTCATAGGTGACGGTCCCGATCATGGCCACCACGAAGGCGGCCAGGCCGGGCCAGCGGGGGACCACAGGGAGGGCTCGCAACCAGCCCCGCCAGACCAGGCGGCCGTCGCCATCCCGCCCGACGGGTGCCAGCGAGCTCACCAGCCGGTTGTAGGTGGTGAACGCCTCGCCCACCTGCAGAC
>JALYHC010000304.1 GCA_030776765.1 Actinomycetota bacterium
GGGAGGGGGCGGTCGACCGTAGGCGCTTGGGGCGGACGCCAGGAGGGCTCGGGTCGAGCTGCTGCCTCGCCTCCCCCGTGAGGGTGTACCCAGCTTGGCCTCGAGGAGCTCCGATTTCAAGGATCTCCGGCCGCGGCCCCCTTCGGGGTTGGGCCCCGGTGGGCCCCCGGGTGCTGGAGGAGCTGCTGTGCACGGGGAAGGTGGAGGTGACCGCCTTGGCCGAGGGCAAGGTGATGGCGCCGGCCGATGCCGGGCGGGCCATCCCTCCCCGGGTGGGGCGCTACCTGGCGCATCGGGACCAGGGCTGCACCATCGATGGGTGCCGGAGCCGCTACCGGCGGCAGCCCCACCACATCAGGCTTCGGGCTGAGAGCGGCTCGCACCACCCCGACAACCGTCACGGCACGGGCTACCGCATCGACCTCTCCAGCCCACCCCAGCGGCGTCCGGTTCCACCCGCCCTGAGGACTGGCTTCAGCCGGGTATCGGCCCCGGGAATCGGGGACTCCCATCAGATGATGATCCCCCGAGCGTCGAGGAAGGGCTTCGAGATTGAGTGGAGCCCGCTGCGGCGCACGGCCTGGGGGTTCCCGAGAGCGCCGGTGAACAGGCGCCAGGCGGTGTCGGAATCGAGTGACACGGAAGCTGCAGGGTGGGAGGGTGGGCGATCATCGAGCTCCCAGCCGCTCTCGGATCTTATGAGCGACCAGTCACCGCCACCCGGCCCGGTGATCCGAATCCCGAGCTGCGTGCCCGGTCGGGCTTCGACCTCTCGATAGTGATGAGGGAGCGCCCAGATGAAGGTGCGGAGGACCGGGTCGAGGTAGGTGGCATCGTTGAGGCCCGGTCGGTCGAGGGCGTCTCGGATCTGCTGTTGGTGCACCCAGCGTTCGGTCAGGTCTCGAGCAAGGTCGAACCACATCGGTACCGGGTCGGGCCCGGCCCAGGCCACATAGCCGGTGCCGCTCATGTCGAGGCTGGCATGCCAATTGTCGACCAGGCTGCCGGTGTATTGAAGCAGCTCATGGATGACCAGCGGGCTGAGCCCGCGAGCGGCTACCACCCACCGCTGGTTCTTGGCATTGAGCGCCTCCACGAACGCCCGGTAGTCCGACGTCTTCGGGATCAGCCCGCTCATGTCCTGGTCTCGGCCCCTCGACAGCCAGCCGAGGTCCTCGCCCAAGACGTGGAGACAGATGTCCTTCACCGACCATCCCGGGCAGATCGTCGGCATATCCCATTCCTCCTGGTTGAGGCCGGCCAGCAAACGCAGAAGCTCCTGGCGTTCCTGCTGGAGGAGTGGTCGAACTTCGATCCCCGGAGCCACCTCCAGCCGCACCCCGCTTACGTTCCCGGATGTCCACCAACCCAACCTGCCGCCCCACATGCCGGAACGTCATCCGGCGTCGCAAGTTCGAGGGAGGGGACCCACCTCGATGCTCGGTTGGTCACCTTCCTTGGTCTCAAGGGTGCGGATGACTGCGGCGGCGGCGAGGTCCGCCCTGGCCTTCTCCAGGGCCGAGAGCCGCTCGGGGGCATCCCGGACCGTCACCCGCTCCACCTCGGCTCGCAAGGAACGGCGAGCGGCGGTCTTCGCCCGGCGAACCTCGCCCAGCACCTGGCGGGCCACCTCCAGCACCAGCGGCTCGCCGGGAGGGGCGGTGGCCAGCTCCTCCGCGGTGGGCCAGGGGGCTCGGTGGATGGAGCCCTCGTGCCACCAGGACCACACCTCCTCGGCGGCGAAGGGGAGGTAGGGGGCGAGCAGCCGCTGGAAGGCCGAGAGGGCCATCCGCAGGGTGAAGCGAGCCGAGGGAGACGACCTCTCCTCCACCGATCCGTAGGCCCGGTTCTTGACGAGCTCCAGGTAGTCGTCGCAGAACCCCCAGAACGCTCCCTCGGTCCGCTGGAGGGCCCGTGCGTAGTCGTATCCCTCCAGGTCGGAGGTGACGTCCCTCACCAGCGACGCCAGCGCGGCGAGGAGCGCCCGGTCGAGGGGCTCGGCGATCCCACCCCGCTCCGCCATCGGCAGGCCGAGGACGAACCGGGAGGCGTTGAGGAGCTTGATGGCCAGGCGGCGGCCCACCCGTACCTGCCCCTCCTCGAAGGCGGTGTCCGCCCCGGGGCCGTGCGAGGCGGCCCAGTAACGGACCGCGTCTGGGCCGTACCGATCGAGGAGCTGGGACGGAGTGAGGACGTTGCCCTCCGACTTGGACATCTTCTGACGCTGGCGGTCGAGCATCCATCCGGAGATCAGGGCATCCCGCCAGGGGAGGAGGTGGTGCTCGAGGTGGGAGCGGAGCACGGTGGTGAAGAGCCAGGTGCGGATGATCTCGTGGCCCTGGGGGCGGAGGTCCATGGGGAAGACCCGGCTGAAGAGCTCCGGCTCCTCCTCCCACCCTGCTGCAATCTCCGGGGAGAGGGAGGACGTCAGCCAGGTGTCCATGACGTCGGGGTCCCCCACGAAGCCTCCCGGGCGCCCTCGGTCCTGCTGCTCGTAGCCTTCCGGTGCATCGGTGGCGGGATCGACCGGCAGGCGATCTTCGGAGGGCACGATGGGCCGGTCCTCGTCGGCGGAACCGTCGGGGAGGAGCGGGTACCAGACGGGGAAGGGCACCCCGAAGTAGCGCTGGCGGCTCACCAGCCAGTCTCCGTTGAGGCCCTCCACCCATGCCTGGTAGCGAGCCTGTATGGAGGGAGGAACCCAGGCAAGCTCCCGTCCCCTTCTCAAGAGGGCCTGGCGCAGCTCGCGATCGAAGGCGCCGTTTCTGACGTACCATTGGCGGGAGGTGATCACCTCGAGTGGCTGGTCACCCTTCTCGTAGAACTTCACCGGATGGCTGATCCGCCTCGGTTCGCCCACCAGGTCTCCGGATGAGCCCAGCAGGACGAGGACGTGCTCCCGGGCCTCCTTGGTGGTCCGGCCCTCCAGCTCAGAGGAGTACCGACGGGAGCGCTCGGGATCCTCGCTCTCCCAGCCGGGTTTGCCCCAGGGGGCCTCTCCCAGCCGACCGTCGCGGCCCACGATCCCCCGGGTGGGGAGCCGCAGCTCTCGCCACCAGGTGACGTCGGACAGGTCGCCGAAAGTGCACACCATGGCAGCCCCGCTTCCCCGCTGGGGGTCCGCCAGTGGGTGGGCCAGGATGGGGACCCGCACTCCCAACAGCGGCGTGATCGCCTCCTTGCCCACCAGATCCCGATAGCGGGTATCTTCCGGGTGGACGACGACCGCCACGCAGGCCGCAAGGAGCTCCGGGCGAGTGGTTTCGATGTCGAGGCTCCCGCCTTCGGTTCGCCGGAACCGGAGCCGGCAGGCGATCCCATCGGTCTGCCTTTCTTCTACCTCGGCCTGGGCCACCGCCGTCTGGAAGCCCACGTCCCAAATGGTGGGAGCCTCGGCTCGATAAGCCTCCCGGCGCCCCAGCATGCGAAGGAAGGCGCGCTGAGAGGTCCGTTGAGCTCGCTCCCCGATGGTGGTGTAGGTGAGCGACCAATCGACGGAGAGGCCCAGGCGCCGGAAGATCGTCTCGAAGGCCGCCTCGTCGGCGGCGACCAGCTCCCGGCACAGCTCCACGAAGTTGGGGCGGCTGACCGGCACCGGCCTCCCCGGGAAGCCACCGGCCGGCGGGCGGAAGTGGGGATCATGCGGTCTGGTCGGGTCGCAGCGCACCCCGAAGACCTGCTGGACCCGCCGCTCGGTGGGGAGGCCGTTATCGTCGAAGCCCATCGGATAGAAGACCTCCCAGCCCCGCATGCGGCGGAAGCGGGCGATCACGTCGGCGTGGGTGTACGAGAAGACGTTGCCCAGGTGCAGCTCCCCGCTCACCGTAGGGGGTGGAGTGTCGATGGCGTAGATGTCGGGGCGAGAGCGGGAGCGATCGAATCGGTAGGTACCCTCCGCCTCCCAGCGAGCCGCCCACTTCTCCTCCAGGCCCTCCAGGGCGGGCCTGTCCGGGGGAGGGCGAATGGCCTCGACCCCTAGCGGGGTACTTCCAACGGGCCGCCTCTCTGCGCTCTCATGACACAGCAAGCGTAGCGGCGAGGGAGGCGGGCGCCCTAACTCCCCGTCCCCAGCCCGTGCGGAATCCGCGCGCTCCGGCTAGGGACACCTTCATGGGGTACGTTCTACTCTTCGAGGGGGAGAGGAGCGACTCCAGGGCGAGAGGAGCGACGGATGCCGCAGGACCCGGGGGGAGAGCAGGCCCAAGATTATCCCCATGCTTTCGTACGAGGACGTGGACGCCGCCTCGAGCTGGCTGGCCCGGGCCTTCGGCTTCCAGGAGCGATTGCGCTACACCGAGCCGGACGGAAGGCTCACGCACGGCGAGGATGGAGCTGGCCGGCGGCGTGATCATGCTGGGACAGCCCGGCCCCGACTACCACAGCCCGAAGAGGCATGCGGAGGAGTGCGAGCCGGCCCGCCGTTGGTCGGACACGCCTTATGTGATCGACGGCGTGCACGTGTACGTGGACGAAGTGGAGAAGCACTACCGAGGCGCCAAAGAAGCGGGCGCCGTGATCCTCTCCGAGCCGGAGGAGGCGCCGTATGGGGTTCGCCGCTACCGGGTGGCGGACCTGGAGGGCCACCGCTGGATGTTCTTCCAGCAGGTGCGGGAAGCGACGCCGGAGGAGTGGGGAGAGGAAGGGGGGTAAGCCAACGAAGGCCCTCGGAACACCGTGGTGGAGGGTTACCGACGCCGAGCGGTGATGAGCGACGTCTGGTAGCTCACCCTGATCGACCCACCCAGACGGTCGATCGCCTCACCGACCGCCCGAAGCAGGTTGGTGAGTTGGTGGCCGGGGAGGAGCCGGTGGTCGCTGTGGGTCGGTAGCTGTTCGAGCCACTCCGTCCTCGAGTAGCGCTGCTCCCACCCGTAGGCGCGGACCTCGAGCCCCTCGAACAACGCGGTCTGGGCGAGTGGCCCGAGGTGGGATGCACCTCCGTCTCGGCGCACCGTGCCGAGGGGTGAGGAGTCCTCGGTGAGCGAGGGAGCGAGGCGGCCGTACACCTCATCGAAGGCCGCCTTGGTGTCCGGGTCATGCCGTCCGAAGTTCCAAAACAAGGCCAGCCGGCCACCGGGGCGGAGCACCTGGGCCGCCTTGTGAGGGCCCACGTGCGGGTCGACCCAGTGCCAGGCCTGTCCCGAGACCGCCAGGTCGAACATCCGGCCGGCCGGGTCCCACCCCTCGAAGGTGGCCTCGTCGACGGCCATGCCGTAGCGTCCGGCGACTCTGGCCATGCGCCCGTCGGGCTCCACGCCCACGACCTCGCACCCCAGGTCCACGAACAGTCGCCCGGCCTTGCCGGTGCCGCAGCCTATGTCGAGCACCCGGTGGGGCGATTCGGCCAGCAGGTCGGCGATGAGCGCCGGGGGGTAGGTGGGGCGAGCCCGGTCGTACGCCTCCGCGTCCTCGCCGAACGACTCTGCCCGCCGACGATCCTGATGGTGCACGGCTCCATTATCGGTGCCCGATTCTGATCGCCCCATCGAGCGGCGCGCGGGCGGCGGCGGTAGCTATGCTGCCGACTTACATGGCTGTGATTCGGGCTTCGGGGGAGAGCTTCGTCCACCTGCATCTGCACACCGAGTTCTCCATGCTGGATGGAGCGGCCCGAGTGCGGGACGTGGTGGCGGCCGCTCGAGCCGACGGGCAGCCGGCGGTGGCCATCACCGACCATGGCGTGCTGTACGGAGCGCTCGACTTCTACCGGGCCGCCAAGGAGGCGGGGATCAAGCCGGTTCTCGGCATGGAGGCCTACGTCACCCCCGGCTCGCGCTTCGACCGGCCCCCCCGACGTGAGGACACCCGCTACCACATGACGCTGCTGGCGGAGAGCCAGGCCGGCTACCGCAATCTGGTGAAGCTGGCCAGCCGGGCCTTTTTGGAGGGCTTCTACTACAAGCCGCGGGTCGACGACGAGCTGCTCGCCGAGTACGCCGAGGGGATCGTGGCCACCTCCGGCTGCCTGGGCGGGCCGGTGGCGCAGCACCTGGCGCCCGACGCCTCACACGAGGAGGGCAACGTGGGCGGCGTGCGCGACTACCAGGCGGCCCGACGGGTCGCCTCCCGCTACCAGGACATCTTCGGGCGGGAGAGCTTCTTCATCGAGGTCCAGGACCACGGGATGGAGGCGCAGCGACGCATCCTTCCCGACCTGGTGCAGATCTCCCGGGAGATCGGGGCACCTCTGCTGGCCACCAACGACTCTCACTACACCTACCGAGACGAGGCCGAGGCCCACGACGTGCTGCTGTGCATCCAGACCGGAGCCAGCATCGACGAGCCGCAGCGCCTCCGCTTCGAGGGCCGCGAGTTCTACCTGAAGAGTGCCGCCGAGATGCGCGCCCTCTTCCCGAACGACTCCTATCCGGGAGCCTGCGACAACACCCTACAGGTGGCCGAGCGGGCCGAGGTGGAGCTCGAGTTCGGGCGCGTCCTGCTGCCCAGCTTCCCGGTCCCGGAGGGCCACAGCGAGGCCAGCTACCTGCGCCATCTGGTCACCGAGGGGGCCAGGGAGCGCTACGGGGAGCCGCTCTCCTCCGAGGTGCGGGAGCGCATCGACTACGAGCTGGGCGTCATCGAGGACATGGGATTCCCCGCCTACTTCCTGATCGTCTGGGACCTGATCCGCTACGCGCGCAGCCGGGGCATTCGCACCGGCCCGGGAAGGGGCAGCGCGGCGGCCGCCATCGTCTCGTACTGCCTGGGCATCACCGGCATCGACCCCCTGGCCCACGGCTTGATCTTCGAGCGCTTCCTCAACCCGGGCCGGCGACAGATGCCCGACATCGACATGGACTTTGACGAGCGCTACCGGGCCGAGGTGATCCGCTACGCGGGAGAGCGCTACGGCTCCGACCATGTGGCGCAGATCGTCACCTTCTCTACCATCAAGGGGCGCCAGGCGGTGCGTGATGCCGCCCGGGTGCTGGGCTACCCCTATGGGCTGGGAGACCGGACCGCCAAGATGATGCCCCCGGCCATCCTGGGGGTCGAGGCCACCCTCGCCCAGTGTCTGGAGGCCCCGGGCTCCGGCACCGACTCCATGGTGGGGGATTTCTACCACAACGCCGCCCCCCTTCGGGAGATGTACGCCGCCGACCCCGACGTGCGCCGGGTGGTGGATACCGCCCGGGGACTGGAGGGCCTGCGACGGCAGGACTCTATCCACGCGGCCGCGGTGGTGATCTCCCCGGAGCCGCTGGTTGAGCTGGTGCCCCTCCAGCGCAAGGGGGAGGACGGCGAGCTGGTCACCCAGTACGAGATGCACGGGATCGAGGACCTGGGTCTGCTCAAGATGGACTTCCTCGGGCTGCGCAACCTCTCCACCATCGAGCGGGCCCTGGAGTTGATCGAGGACGAGACCGGGGAGCGGGTGGATGTCGACCGCTTGGCCCTCGACGACCCGGCCGTCTACCGGATGCTGCAGCAAGGGGACTCGATTGGGGTGTTCCAGCTGGAGGGCTCGGCAATGCGCTCGCTGATGCGCAACCTGCAGCCCAGCGGGTTCCCCGACCTGGTGGCCCTGGTGGCGCTCTATCGCCCCGGTCCGATGGGGGCCGGGATGCACAACGAGTACGCCGACCGCAAGAACGGGCGAAAGCCGGTCGAGTACCCGCACCCGAACCTGGAACCCATCCTCCAGGACACCTACGGCATCATGGTCTACCAGGAGCAGGTCATGCAGGTGGCCCAGTTGATGGCCGGGTTCTCCATGGCCGAGGCCGACCAGCTCCGCAAGGCGATGGGGAAGAAGATCCCGGCCGTCATGGCGGCGCAGCAACAGAAGTTCATCGAAGGATGTGTCGGGAAGGGGCATCCCGAGGAGCTGGGTAGAGACCTGTTCCGCCTCATTGAGCACTTCGCCGGGTACGGCTTCCCCAAAGGCCACGCCGCCCCCTACGCCTTGGTCGCCTACCAAACGGCGTGGCTGAAGGCCCACTACCCGGCCGAGTACATGGCGGCGCTGCTCACCTCCGTCAAGCGCGACAAGGACCGCACCGCCCTCTACCTGAGCGAGTGCCGCTCCCTCGGAGTCAAGGTGCTGGTTCCCGACGTGAACCGGTCCGACTCCGATTTCGTGGCTCGGGAGGGAGCGATCCCCTTCGGTCTCTCCGCCATCCGCAACGTGGGAGAGGCGGTGGTGGAGCTGATCGTGCGGGAGCGCAGCAAGGGCGGGCCATTCGTCAGCTTTCAGGACTTCATCGACCGGGCCGACACCACCGTGCTCAACAAGCGGACGGTGGAGTCGCTCATCAAGGCGGGCGCCTTCGACGGGCTGGGCCACTCTCGAAGGGGTCTCTCGCTGGTCTACGACCAGATCCTCGACGGCACGCTGAGCCGCCGGCGGGCGGAGGAGATGGGTCAGTACAGCCTCTTTGGGGAGGAGGAGGCCGGCCTGCAAGCCGGCCCGGTGGCCATCCCGGAAGAGGAGTGGGACAAGCGAACGCTGCTGGCCTTCGAGAAGGAGATGCTGGGACTCTACGTCTCCGACCATCCCCTGTTGGGGTTGGAGAGGGCCTTGCGCTCCCTCGGCACCTGCCAGATCCCCGAGCTGTGGGACATGGAGGACGGCCGCAGCGTCACCCTGGCCGGCATCGTGGGGGGGATCACCCGGCGCTACACCCGCAACGGCGAGCCGATGGTCTTTTTCCAACTGGAGGACCTGGAGGGCGCCGTCGAGGTCATCTGCTTCCCGCGCCTCGTCTCGGAGGCGGGGCCCATGGTCAGGGAGGACGCCATCGTGGTGGTGACCGGCCGTCTCGACCATCGGGGAGACGACCTCAAGGTGGTGGCCGGCGAGCTGCGCGAGGCGGAGCTGCGCAGCGACCACGACGTGCGGGTGCAGGTGCCGGCGCGGTCGTTATCGGCGGCAATGGTGCAGCGGCTCAAGCAGGTGCTGGTCAACCACCCGGGGCGGGCCCCGGTCCTACTGCACATGGTCAGCGACGGCGGCCACAAGGTGGTGCGGCTCGGTGACGAGCATCGGGTGGAGCCTCGCAGCGGGCTCTACGCCGAGCTGCGCGAGCTATTCGGCCCGCGGGCGGTCCTGTAGCTCGTCTCCCTCCCCCGCTTGCGGGGGAGGGTTGGGGAGGGCGTCTTGGCTAGCTGAACCGAGCTAGCGCTGTCCCAGGGTGGCCTCAATCGTCAGCTCCTGGTCCCCTCGCACCACCGTCATCTGCAGCGTTTCTCCCGGTTCCGAGCCCTGGATGGCATTCACCAGCTCCTGGGCGCCCTCCACGGGAGCGCCGTCCACGGCCACCACCACGTCGCCGCCCTGCAGGCCCGCCCGGGCGGCTCCGGTGCCGGGCTGTACCTCGGCGATCACCGCCCCGCTGGTGACCGACAGGTCCACCTGTTGGGCGAGCTGTGGGCTGTTATCGACAACGCTCACTCCCAGGAAGGCTTCGAAGGTTCCGGTGAGGAAGGCTTCGATGGTGGAGCGGGCGCTGTCCACCCCGAGGGCGAACCCGATGTTCTGGGCGCCTCCCGCCACCGCGGTGTTGATGCCCACCACCTCGCCCCTCCGGTTGAGCAGGGGCCCCCCCGAGTTGCCGGGGTTGATGGCCGCATCGGTCTGGATGAGGCCCTGGAGGAGGTTCCCGTCCTGGCCGCGGATGGTCCGGTTCTTGGCGGAGACGATGCCCACCGAAACGGTGGGGGACTCGGGGTCGAGCGCCAGGGCGTTGCCGATGGCCACCACCGGCTCACCCACCTCGAGCTCTTCGCTGCTGCCGAGGGGGAGGGGAACCAGCTCCTCGGTGGGCTCCACCTTCAGCAGGGCCAGGTCCTGATCAGGCCGGTCCCGCACCACCTGGGCCTCCAGCTCCAGGCCCCCTCGGGTGATCACGATCACCCGGTCGGCGCCGGCCACCACATGAGAGTTGGTGAGGATGTGGCCCTGATCGTCCACCACCACCCCAGTCCCGGCGCCGGTCGGCACCTCGACCGGCTGGAGGAAGGCGTCCAGGCCCACCTGCCGGTGGGATATGGCCACCACCCCGTCCTGCACGGCGTCCACCAGCTCGGAGACGTCATAGAGCTGCACGGCGTCGGCGGTGAGGGACAGGGTGGGAGTTGTGGTGAACGCTTCCTCGGTGCCCGCCACGGCGGTGGAGGTCGTCGTCGACCGGCCCAAGGCGGGGGCGTCCTCGCCCGGCCCGCCCACCACCTCGAAGGTGCAGGCCCCTATGAGGACAATAAGGACGAGCAGGGCTGCCAGGGTGCTGGACGATGGGCGCATGAGCGGGGAGTCTAGGAAGCGCCCTACTTTCCGAGCCCCGGCGTCGTTAGCCTGGCTCCTGAGCAGCAATCTCCGGGAGGGGACGTGGCCGAGTTCGACGTGGACGCCTTCATCGAGCGCTTCCGTCGCCGCGCCCAGGCGGTGGGAGAGCGCGGGCTTCCCCCGGTGGCCGGCGAGGAGCGCAAGAAGTTCATCGAGCAGGCCGAGCAGGACTACCTGGACTTCAACCTGGTCGGCTCGGCCCAGTGGTCGGTGGAGGACGAGCACCTGGTGCTGCGCATCCCGCTGTCAGGTTGAGGACATCGCCTCCCGCCGGGCGGCCGCTCTCCTCTCCGCCTCCAGCCGCTCCAGCTCGTAGTCGTGATGGTCGACGAAGGACATGGCGTCGGCGATGAGGTGGTGCCCGGCCCGGTCGCGGATCAGGCGGTGCATCTCGCTGCAGACCCTCCGGTAGCCCGAGTGGCCGGACTGCTGGGTGCGGAGCTCGATCAAGTGGAAGGCCGCTCGGGCGTTGAGCTGCATCGAGAAGCGGATGCGGTAGGCGAAGGGGACCACATACTGGGCCACTTCCCCGCCCAGCCGTTCCGCCACTCGATCGTGCAGGTCGGCCGCTCGCTCCATCGCATGCCGCCACCGCTCCTGCGCTTCGATCTCGCCGACCGCGGGAGGTAGCACGTAGCCGTGTGAGGTGCCCAGGCGCTGCCAATCGAGGGTGAGCAGCCGATGGCGCTGGAGGTCGCGAAAGATCCCGTAGTCGCAAAGGATGTCGAAGCGGTAGAAGGTGCGCTCCATGGCCCGGCCGGGTTTGTGGCGGCGGTTGCCCCTCTGCCCGACGCAAGCGGCCATCACGGCGGCCCGCTCCTCCGCCGACATCCTCCGAGCCACCTCCAGGAGCTGGTCGTCGGGCAGGTTCGAGTGGGGGTACAGCGCCGCCGCAACCACCTTGAGCTCGGCCTCCGGGTCCCACTCCACCAGCGTCACCTCCGGTCGTTGCTGCGGCTCGTCCTCCACCCGCCGGGCCAGCTCCTCGGTTCGGGAGGCGGTCTCGGCCAGATAGGCGCTCCACGCCCCGCCCCGGTCGGGGCGGTCGACCCTCTTCATGAAGGCAGGGATGACCCGGCGCAGCTCCTCGAGGATGAGGTGGGCGTATCCGCGCACCTCGGCGAGAGGATGGGCTCGCATGCGAAGCAGCAACGTCTCGTAGGCCTGCCCGCTGGCGTAGATCCCCACGTTGGACAACGTGGCGGCCGGCAGGAGGCCGCGCGCGGTGTCGCAGGCCTTGGCACGGATGGTGGAGCGCCAGACGAAGTTGGAGTCTCCCGGCGCTTTGGGGAAGCGGGCCTCGTAGTGAGCGATCAGCCGCCCGGCCAGCTCCGAGTAGGTCTCGAACAACCCGTCCATGGTGCGGCGATAGTCCTCCGCCAGCGAACCGCCGGCCACCTCCGGAGGGATCAGGTAGCGGTAGCCATCGCCCAGCTTCTGGTCGTAGAGCATGTACCGCGTGCTCTGCTCCAGGTAGGCGGCCAGGCGCCCACGCTCCAGCACCTTGGTGAGAAGGTTGGAGGACTGCTCGCACGCCAGGTGGACGCCTCCCAGCTGGGCCACCGAGTCGTCGCCGTACTCGTTGAAGACCCGCTCGTAGAGGTCCTCCGCTCGCTTGGTCCCCAGGGCCCCGTCCTCCTCCTGAAGACGTCGGGCGATGGCCGCCACCCCCAGCTCCGGCTGCTGTACGAACTCGTCCAGGAACAGCCGTCGCACCGACTTGGGCGAGCGGCTGTAACGGGCGAAGAGGGCACCCTTCACCACCTCCGGCAGGTTCACGATGGCGAAGACGGGACGGTCGACGTTGGTGAAGAACCGGGACAGGATGGCCGCCTCCTCCGGAGAGAACGCCTCCCGGTGATAGCCGAGGCGAGGCTCGTCTACGGCAAGCACTGTGCTGGGGCTCATGAGCTCCTCTGGTGCTGCTGGAACTACACGATTGTAAGCAGCTCCGGTGGCGAGTGCCATGCCATCGCCTGTCGCCGCCGGCAACTCACCGCTTACTACCCTCCTAGTGGTATGAGCCCCAGTTCCCTCCGGATCCTGGTGGTCGGCCTGATTCTGGCCATCGTGGTCGTGGCCGCCGTCCCGCTTCTGGTACTGCTCGACCTGGCCGCCGGGGGGGACGGTTACGGCGTGTGCCCGGACGGCCTCGCCTCCTGCCGCATCTCATATGCCACCGGGGCGGAGCTGGCCGCCGGCTTGGCGCTGGTGCTCTTCGGCCTCTTGGCTTCCCTACGGGTGGTGCTGACCCTGGTGCGGCGAACCGAGCGGCGCCAGCGGCTAGTGGGCGGGACTGACCGCCTCCGCCAGGGGTAGGTCGCGGCTCTGGTCGGCGAGGACCAGGACCAGGTAGATCCCCGCCAGGATCAGTCCGGCCCCCACCCACCCGGTGGTGGTAAGCCGCTCCTCGAGGAGCCAGGCGGCGAAGACGGCCGCGAAGGCCGGCTCGAGCGCCAGGACGATGGCGGTACGGGAGGGGCCCACCACCGTCTGCGACCAGACCTGGAGCAGGAAGGCTCCCGCGCTCACCGCCACCCCGGTCACCAGCAGCGCTCCCCACACCGCCCGGGCGGGCAGGGGCAGCCCCTCGAGGAGCGCCGAGGCGCCCAGCGAGAGCGCAGCCACCGTGGCCAGCTGGACGCCGGTGAAGGGGACGACCGGATGGTGCAACGCCTTGCGAGAGAGAAAGACGATGTGCGCGGCGAAGGCCAGCGCGCAGGCCAGGGTCAGACCGTCGCCCCACTGCGGCGCCAGACCCTGGTCGCCGACGGTGAGCAGGGCCAAGCCGGCGAAGGCGAGGACCACCCCTCTCGTGACGAAGTGCCCCACGGATCTCCTGGTCACCAGCGCGGCCAGCAGGGGGGTGAGCACCACGTAGAGGCCGGTGATGAGCCCCGAGTTGCTGGCGGTGGTGCGGGCCAGCCCCTCCGTTTGGAAGGCGTAGCCGGCGAAGAGCAGGGTCCCGGCCAGTGCCCCGTCCCGCCACATCGGCCAGCCGCGCGGCACGGCAAGCAGCAGGATCACCACCGCCCCCAGCAGGAACCGCCAGCCGACGAAGGCGAGGGGTGGCAGCGTGGCGATGGCCTCCTTCACCACCACGAAGGTGGCCCCGAACAGCAGCGATGCCACCACCAGGGAGAGGTAGGCGCGACCCGGTTGACGCATGGCGGGGGAGTGTAGGAGGGGGCGTACGATGCCGCTTCATGGGAGAGGCCGAGCGCCTGCGGGCCGAAGAGATCCTGGAGCGGCTCAAGGAGCGCTACCCGAAGATCTCCACCGCCCTCACCTACCGGGACCCCTGGGAGCTGCTGGTGGTCGCCGTGCTCTCAGCCCAGACCACCGACGAGAACGTCAATGCGGTGAGCCCCAAACTCTTCGCCCGCTGGCCGAGGGCACAGGACCTGGCCGGAGCAGACGCCGAGGAGGTGGAGGATGTCATCTACAGCACCGGCTTCTATCGGCAGAAGACGCGCTCGATCATCGCCCTCAGCCAAGACCTGGTGGAGCGCTACCAAGGGGAGGTGCCGGCCGACCTCGAAGAGCTGACCACGCTGCGCGGCGTGGGCCGCAAGACTGCCTCGGTGGTGCTGGCCGAAGCCTTCGCCATGCCGGCGGTGGCGGTCGATACCCACGTGAGGCGGGTCTCCGCCCGCTTGGGGCTCACCCGCCACCGAGAGCCGGTCAAGATCGAGCGAGACCTGAAGGCCATCTTCCCCGAGACCGAGTGGGCCAAGTTGTCCGTCCGCCTCATCCAGTTCGGTCGGGAGGTATGCATCGCCCGGCGTCCTCGCTGCTGGAAGTGCGAGCTCGCCGAGCTGTGTCCCTACCCGGACAAGACGCCCCCGCCTCACGAGTGAGGGCGGCGCCTGCCTCCCTGCTGAGGCTCCTACGCGCCACTCCCTACGACCGCCCCATCCTGGCCCTGGCGGTCCCGGCGCTGGGAGCGCTGGCCGCCGATCCGCTGGTCTCGCTGGTCGATACCGCTTTCGTGGGCCATTTGGGCCCGAAAGCCCTGGGAGCTCTCGGGGTGAACGCGGCCGTCTTCAGCTTGGTCTTTTTCCTGTTCAACTTCCTGGCATATGGCACCACTCCACTGGTGGGCCAGGCCCTCGGGGAGGGGAGGCCGGAGGCGGCCCGAAGAACCGTCGGCCAGGCCGTCGTCCTGGCGATGGGCATCGGCCTGGTGGTGCTGGCCGTGCTGGGGACGCTGGCCGGCCCCATCCTCACCGCCATGGGAGCCGGGGCGGAGCTCGTGGCGCCGGCGCTGGTCTACTTGCGGATCCGGGCCCTGGCCGCCCCGGCGGTGCTGCTGGTGATGGTGGGGCACGGGGCCTTCCGGGGCTACCAGGACACCCGCACGCCACTTCTCATCACGCTCGGCCTCAACGCCGTCAACCTCACCCTGGACCCGCTGCTGATCTTCGGGCTGGGATGGGGCATCGCCGGAGCCGCCTGGGGCACGGTGGCGGCCCAATGGTTCGGCGCGGCCTGGTTCGTGGGCTTGCTGGTGCGCCGGGAGCTGACCCTCCTGTCGTGGAGGACGGGCGGGACCGAGCTGCTGCGGCTGCTACGAGTGGGAGGTGATCTGACCTTGCGCACCCTCGCCCTGCTGGGCACCTTGACGCTGGCCACCGCGGTGGCGGCCCGGCTGGGCACCGTGGCGGTTGCCGCCCATCAGGTGGCCGCCCAGCTCTGGGGATTCCTGGCGTTGGTGGTGGACGCGCTGGCCATTGCCGCCCAGGCACTCGTGGCCCGGTTGTTGGGAAGCGGTAACCAGGAGGCGGCTCGATTGGCCGCCGGACGAATGCTGCAATGGGGCGTGCTGCTCGGCCTGCTCCTCGGAGTAGGCTTTTGGGCGCTGCAGGGCCTGCTGCCCGGGATCTTCACCGACGACCCGGGAGTCACCGCGGCGGTGATGACGGTCCTGCCCTTCGTGGCCGCCATGCAGCCGCTCAACTCGGCGGTGTTCGTGTGGGACGGGGTCTTCATGGGGGCCGGCGACTTCCCGTTCCTGGCCAAGGCCATGCTGCTGGCGGCCGGCGCGGCCGGCATCGTCCTCTTGCTGGTGTTGCCGCTCGGGTGGGGACTGGTCGGCGTGTGGTGGGGGATGGTGACCCTGATGCTCGTGCGGGCCCTGACGCTTGGCGCCCGCTACTTCTCGGGCCGCGGTCCCCTCAATCGGGTATGAGTTCCACTCCCCTGGTCTCGGGAAGGCCGAGCACCACCAGGGCCGCCACCACCACCCCGATGCCGAGGAAGCTCACACCAATCGGCAGCCCCAAGCGGTCCAGGAACAGGAACCCCAGGCCGAAGCTGGTCAGGCTCCCCAGGATCCCGGCGTTGGACAACCACGCTGCCGCCGTGGCCCGGATGGAGGTGGGGAACAGTTCGCTGCGGTGGGCGGTGAAGGCGGGGATGAAGGCGCTCGAGCCGAAGCTGGCCAGGGCAATGGCCGGAGCGAGCAGCCAGCCGCTGTCCAACCAGTAGAAGCCCAAGCCGCCCCCAAGTCCGGTCGCCAGGGAGAGGACGATGGTGGGCCGGCGCCCCCACAGGTCGGCCAGCCTCCCCCCCACCAACAAGCCCACGGAGCCGGTCGCTCCTGCGCCTATCACGAGGAAGCGAGCGGTGGATGCGTCCCAGCGGAGGTGGGTGATAAGCCGCTCCATAGTGAAGGTGATGGCCGGGGCGGAGTAGGCGCCCACCAGGAAGGAGACCAGCGCCAGCCGCCAGAAGACCAAGGTGTGCGGGCGCCGGATGACCGCCGAGAGCGGAGCTCGGGCCGATGGCAAGCGAAAGATCGGGCTCTCGGCCAGGGTGCGGACCAGCAGCGGGAAAGCGACCAGGCCCAAGGCGCCGAGCCCGAAGAGGATGCGCCAGCCGCCCGGGTCGCCTTCGGCGATCGGCAACAGCAGGAGGGCTGTTCCCCCGCCGATGCTCCCCGCGATGGCGTAGAAGGCGATTCCGTAGGCGCGGATCGAAGGGGTGAGGACCTCGGCCAGGAAGACGGCGGCCAAGGCGGACAGGGCCACGGTGGCGGCCCTCACCAGGCTTTGGGCGAGGGCGAAGGTGAGGATGCCGGGAACCAGGGCGGTGGCCCCACTGCCCAGGCTGAGGAGCACGAAGGCCACCAGGAAGGGTCGCCGTCGCCCTCTGTGGTCCCCATACATCGAGAAGGCCAAAGCGGCCAGAGCACCCACTCTGGTGACGGCCAGCACCAGGCTCATGTCTCCCTGGGACGCTTCCAGGCCCCGTCGAGCGAAGGGGAGCGTGGCGGTGAGCAGCCCTCCCGTGAACCCCTGCGCCACCCCGGCGACCGTCATGAGGGTGACGATGCGGCGGTCGGAGCGCCGAAAGGCGGCGGGCGGGCGAAGCAGGTGGAGTGCACGCCGCGCCAATCCGAGCATGCTCGGGAAGGCTACCTGCTCTCCCCCTCCCCTACTGAGGAGCGGTGGTCGGGGCACAGGAAAAGTCCCGGTACCGTTGGAGGACTCGACGGCAGGAAGGAAAAGCGCGGTGACCGAGGTCGGCATGGCGACCGCTGGCGGCGGTGCAGGAGTCGGTGGAGCTCGGGGTGGCGCTCTTGTTCTCCTTCTCGCTCGGCCTTGAATGGCCGGCAAGCATGTAGGACGGCGAACAGGCGTTCGGGTATCATCTTCCTATGAGTGAGCCCCCCCAACTGCGCTGGCAGATCGCCGGGCAGGAAGACGACCAGGAGGCGCTGTTCGACAGCCCGGTGGAGCGGGAGTTCGGCCGAGGCGAGTTCCGCGGCCTGGAGTTCCTGCACGTCAGAGCCAAGAGGCTGATCAATGAGGTGCCCAAGGCATCCCACATGCCCTTCCGCTACACCATCAACGCTTACCGTGGCTGCAGCCATGCGTGCAGCTACTGCCTATCCGGACAGACCTCAATTCTGATGGCGGATGGCCGTACCAAGCCGCTGGCCCAGGTGCGAGTGGGGGATGCCGTCTACGGGACCGTCCGGCAGGGTGCCCATCGCCGGTACGGAGTGACGCACGTCTTGAATCATTGGTCGACGGTAAAACCGGCCTACCGGGTCACCCTCGGCGAAGGCACTCAGCTGGTCACGAGCGGCGACCATCGCTTCCTGACCGAGCGCGGGTGGAAGCATGTGACGGGACCTGGTCGGCCTCATCTCAGGCTGAACAACAAGTTGATGGGTGTCGGGGAGTTGGCTTCCTACCGAGCGCGGTACCCGCGACGCCCCAGGCAACCGAGCGGCGCCGTCCGGACTGTCGATCCCGCTCTGTCCCGGGTGCCGATTGAAGGAGAGGTCGTCCTGGCAAGCGCCGACCTCGAAGTGGTGTCCATCGAGCCGTTGAGGAAGGATCTTCCCCTCTTCGACATCACTACTGGAACCGGGGACTTCGTCGCCGAGGGGGTGGTGAGCCACAACTGCTTTGCCCGTCCCAGCCACGAGTACCTGGGCATGAACGCCGGCGAGGACTTCGAGCGGCGCATCGTGGTGAAGGTCAACGCCGTCGAGCTGGCTCGCGCCGAGACGGTCCCCGGCCGCTGGGCTGGCGACCATATCGCCATGGGGACCAACACCGACCCTTATCAACGCTGCGAGGCCAAGTACAAGCTGACCCGAGGGGTGGTGGAGGTGCTGACCGAGCGAGCCAACCCCTTTTCCATCCTCACCAAGAACACGCTGATGCTGCGCGACCTGGACCTCCTGGCCGAGGCGTCCCGGCGTTGCCAGGTGGCCGTGAACTTCTCCATCGGCACCCTGGACGAGCAGGTGTGGCGCAGCACGGAGCCGAGCACCCCGCACCCCATGCGCAGAGTGGAGGCGGTGGCCCGATTCAACGAGGCGGGCGTGCCCTGCGGGGTGCTCATCGCCCCGGTGCTGCCGGGGCTGTCTGACTCACCGGAACAACTGGAGGCGGTGGTCAAGGCATGCCTCGAGGCGGGGGCGCGCTCCATTACCCCCATCCTGCTGCACCTGCGGCCCGGCGTGAAGGAGCAGTACATGCCGTGGCTGGCTGAGGCCCGCCCGGACCTGCTGCCTCGCTACCGGCAGCTCTACCCCCGTTCCTACGCGCCAAAGAAGGTGCAGGAAGAGCTCTCCGACCTGATACGGGAGCTGGTGGAGGCCCATGGAGGGGTGCCGGACGGCGGCAACAGCCGCGCCATCTACCGAACCGGGTCGGCCAAGGTCCCCCCCGCCGGCGAGCAGCTGAAGCTGCGGCTATGACAGCGACCTCGACAGCGAACCTGCGGTCGCCCTCAACTTAAGGCACTAGTGGACCGCCACGGTCCAGCTGAGCCTAAGGTCCTAGGGATGGTGGAGACCTATGGCGATGTGACCGGCGAGTACCTGGCGCTACGGCGGGAGTCCGGCTTGGTAGAGGGCCAGCACGGGATGGTCTGGGTGCGGGGGCCGGAGGCTCGATCGTTCCTAGAGGGGCTGCTCACCCAGCACCTCGAGCAGGTCCCACCCGGGGCAGTGGCCCGCTCCCTGCTGCTGGCGCCGCAGGGCAAGCTGCGGGCCACCCTTTGGGTGCTGCGGGGTGACCAGGACGTGGGCCTGATCACCGAGCTGGAGCGCCGAGAGGTGCTGGTGGGGGACCTGGAGCGCTTCCGCATCCGCGTCAAGGCGGTGGTGGAGCCCGAACCAGCCCCCGTGCTGGAGCTGTGGGGGCCCGGCTCGAACCAGGCGCTGGAGGCCGCCCGGTTGCCGATCCCCGAGGGGTGGGTGGCAGGGGACGAGGTGACGGTGGCGCGGGCGCCACTTGCCAACTTGACGCGCTACTTCCTGACGGGGATCGAGCCGGGCGCACTGATGGCCGCCGGCGCCCGACCGGTGGGCTCCCTGGCCGCCACCGCCGTGCGAGTGGAAGCCGGCGAGCCCCGCATGGGGGTGGACATCGATGAAGCGACCATCCCGCAGGAGTCGGGCCTGGTGCCCGAGACGGTGTCCTTCGACAAGGGCTGCTTCCTGGGGTACGAGCTGGTAGCCCGCATCGATAGTCGGGGCCGGGTCAACCGCCACCTACGGGGGGTGGAGATCCGGGAGAACGTGCGCCCCCCCGAAGGTGCCGAGCTGGTGGCTGGGGGGAGGGTGGTCGGCCGCTTGAGCTCCCTGGCCGAGTCGCTGACCCTGCGCGCACCGGTCGGGCTGGCGCTGGTGCGCCGGGAGATCGAGCCCGGTGAGGAGGTGGAGCTGCGCTGGGAGGGAGGCAGCGCCCCGGCGGTGCTGCGAGCCCTGCCGATGGACGACTTCAGCGACCCCCCAGCGATGAGGATCAGCGGGGGAGCTTCGGCTTGAGAGCCTGGGCGGGCGTGGACAGTAGCGACCGGCATCGTTTGCAGAGCCCCAAGAGGGGGAAGAGCAGCTCCATGCCGGGCAGGCCGGGTCACCCGATAGAGAGCTGGAGCGATGAGGAGCTCTGGGACCAGCTGCGGGCGCTGCGCGCCGGCGGCGGCACTCCTCCCGGAGGCCTGGAGCCCGAGGCTCCCCAGACGCGCACCATCGAGGAGATCGAGGAGGAGCTGCAGCGCCGGGGGCAGGATCCGGCCGGTAGCTAGCGCGCCCCGGTGGTGATCAGCACCCCCAGGGCTCCCACGGGGCCCAGGCGGTCCTGCAGGAAGACGGCGCCGCCCACCGCGGTGAGCAATGGAGCACTGCCGCGCACCAAGGCGGTGGCGGCCAGCATCGAGGGAGCTTAGGGGAGCCCCTCGTCGACGCTGAAGCGGTCGAGGACCTGCCCGTCGGCCGCCCGGGCCTCCACCTGGATGAGGTCTTCGGTCACCGAGAGGACCAGGAAGTGGTGGTGGGCGTCGTCGGCCGCCAAGGGGGGAGGGGTGCCGCGGGGACAGGCTTCCATCGCATAGAGGCCGGCGCCTCCGCCGCCGGTGACGACGTAGGTGATCCCCGATTGCCGGAAGCGCTGGTAGTTGTGATCGTGCCCGCTCAGCACCAGCTCGGCGGCGAAGCGCTCCAGGAGGGGGACCCACAGCTCCTGGAGGACCGGTGTGCTGCCGTGTTCGGAGCAGCTCAACGGGGGCTGGTGGGCCACCACGATCACCGGCCGCTGCACGCGAGAGGCGAGCATGTTCTCCAGCCAGCCGAGCTGGCCGGCGTCGGAGGGCTGGTTGCCGTCGAGGATCATGACGGTCGCTTGGCCGAGGTCCCTGGCGTACCAGCGGCCCGGGGGGCTCAACTCCTCCTCCACCAGCCGGCGGCGCTCGGCGGTCTCCAGGTCGTGGTTGCCCCAACTGGGCCAGACGGGGATGCGGTCCTTCTCCACCCAGCCGAAGGGGCGGTCCCAGACGGCCTCCACGTCGTCGGTGTAGAAGTTGTCCCCGGTGGTGATGATGGCCCGGACATGGTGCTCGCTTGAGAAGGCGCGCATCGCCTCGGCCACCCGGTGCTCGGCCCGGGAGCCGGTCCCGAAGTCGCCCAGGACGAGGGCGCTGGCGGCCACCGGCTGGGTGGTGACCGTGGTGGGAGCGGCGACGGTCCTTGAGGGGAGGAGGGTGGTGGGGGGCGAGGTCGGGGACTCCGCCGGGCCCCGGCAGGCAACTAGTGCCACCGCCAGCACGGCGGCCCTGGCGGGTCTGGTCATCGCCTATGTACGTGCCGGGGGCGGGACTCGAACCCGCACGGGCCGAAGCCCAATGGATTTTGAGGCCATCGCGTTTCGCCGATTACGCCACCCCGGCTCCCCCGAGTGTAGAACGCATCGGCGTCCTCCCTCATGCCTTGGGGCCGATCACCAGGTCGAGCTTGAGCACGTCGGGCGCCCGGGCCACCGAGATGTTCCTCTGGTTCATCTGCCGCCATGCCACGCCGTAGCGGTCGCACGCATTGCAGAAGATCCGCCGGATGTCCTCAGAAGCGTTGGTGAAGTAGTAGCGGGGGTAGCCGGTGCCGTTGACGCGGTTGAGGGATCGACAGCCGTCGGAGTGGATCAGTCCCCGCAGCAGGTGTTCGGGGTGCCGGCCGATGATCTCTTCCTGCCAGGGCTCCAGCTCGATCTTCCTGCGGTGCTTGAGGCCTGGCCCGTGCTGGGGGAAGAGACAGGGCCAATGCTTCCAGAACGAGTACACCTCGATGCACCCAATGTTCTCCCTGAACCCGCACCTGTTCCGTCCGCGCACGGCAGCAATGGCGCGAGCGCATTCATCGATGATGCCCAGGTAGCGAAGGTCGAGAGCGATGCGGAGCTTGAAGACCCCCCGAGGATGCTCCGACAGGCAACCGTCGCCGAGGTAGAGGCCCAGAAGATAGGCGTAAGCAGCCTGGTCCAAGGGGGCCCGGCTGCAGATGGGGCAGTGCGGGTCGATCCGCTCATTGCGCACCTTGGAACGCCAGTCCCGCACCGTCGGTCGAGGTATCCCCGTCACCCGGGCGATGGCGCAGTCGTTCATCCCCGACCGGATCAGCTCCTGCACGGCGTCGAACTCGGCCTGGGGGCGCACTAGCCTCTCTCCTCGAACATGTGTTCGATTCTAGAGCACCGGTGTGACACCCCCTCGACCTAAGATCGGCCTATGCCCAAGCTCGCCCTGCTGGACGGCCACTCCCTGGCCTACCGGGCCTTCTACGCCCTCCCCCCGGAGCTGGCCACCAAGTCGGGCCAGGTCACCAACGCCGCCTACGGCTTCACATCCATGCTGATCAAGCTGATGAGCGAGGAGCACCCCGAGGCCATCGCGGTGGCTTGGGACGTGGGCGGCGGTACCTTCAGGGAGGAGAGCTTCGCCGAGTACAAGGCGCAGCGCCAGCAGGCCCCCGACCTCTTCCGCAGCCAGCTCCCGCTCATCGACGAGGTGGTGGAGACCCTGGGCATCCACCAGTTCCGCCTGCCCGGCTACGAGGCCGACGACGTCATCGCCACCCTGGCCTGCCGGGCGGCCGAGCAGGGGTGGGAGGTGCTGGTGGTCACCGGCGACCGGGACACCTTCCAGCTGGTCGACGACCGCATCAAGGTGATCTACACCCGCCGGGGCATCTCCGACACCGTGCTGGCCGACCGAGCCTGGATCGAGGAGCGCTACCTGATCCGCCCCGACCAGTACCCGGACTACGCCGCCCTGCGCGGCGACACCTCCGACAACCTGCCCGGGGTGCCGGGGGTGGGCGAGAAGACCGCCGCCCGCCTGGTGGGCGACTACCAGCACCTGGAGGGCATCTACCAGCACCTGGACGAGCTGACTCCCAAGCTGCGGGCGTCGCTGGAGGAGTGCCGGGAGCAGGTCTTCCTCAACCGCCGGCTGATGCGCCTGGTGCGGGACGTGGCCATCGAGGACCTGCCGGGTGACCTGCGGCGAGCCCCGGCCGACCCCGAGCAGGTGCGAGAGCTCTTCCGGAGCCTGGAGTTCAGGACGCTGGTGGACCGCCTGGGTGAGGCCCTCGAGGAGGAGCTGGGCCCCCAGGTCCACGAGGTGCTGGAGGTGGAGACGGTCCAGGCCTCCACCCTCGACCTCTCCGAGGGGTCCGAGGAGCTGCTGGCCCTCGCTCCGGCCTGGGAGGGCGAGCATTTGAGGGGCCTGGCGGTGGTCACGGGGACCGAAGAGGCCCGCTACGTCCCCCTCGATGGGCCCGCGGACCGGCAATGGGGCGACGTCCTGGCCGACGCCTCGGTGCCCAAGGCGCTCCACGACGCCAAGCAGGTGGTGAGGGCGCAGCTGGAGCGCGGCGGTGACCTGCGCGGGTTGGCCTTCGACACGGCCCTGGCCGGCTACCTGATCAGCCCCGCCGACCGCCTGTACGAGCTGCCCGAGCTGGCCGCCCGGTACCTGGGCCTGGAGCTCGCGTCAGCCGACCGCCCGCCCGAAGAAGACGAGGGGCAGGGGACCCTGGTCTTCGAGGGAGGCCCCGACCCGGACGCCGCCGGAAGGCGGGCGGTGGCCATCGCCCGGCTGGTCGATCCACTGCGAGAGGCCTTGGAGGCCCGCCAGGCGGTGCAGCTCCTGGAGGAGGTGGAGCTGCCCCTGGTGCGGGTGCTGGCTCGGATGGAGCGGGCCGGGATCGGCGTGGACCGCGGCTACTTGGAGGAGCTGGGTGAGAGCCTGCGGGACCGCCTGGCCACCCTGGAGCGGCGCATCCACGAAGCGGCCGGCGAGCCCTTCAACATCAACTCCAGCCACCAGCTGCGCGAGGTGCTCTTCGTTCGCCTGGGGTTGCCGGCCCTGAAGAAGACCCAGAAGGGGGTGGCCTCCACCGATGCCTCGGTGCTGGCCAAGCTGGTGGACGTCCACCCCATCATCGACCACCTGCTCCGCTACCGCGAGGCGGAGAAGCTGCGCTCCACCTACGTGGACGCCCTGCTCCCCCTCATTCGAGAGGACGGCCGCATCCACGCCCGCTTCAACCAGATGGTGGCCACCACCGGTCGCCTCTCCGCGGAGAGCCCCAACCTGCAGAACATCCCGGTGCGCTCCGAGGAGGGGAGGAGCATCCGGCGTGCCTTCGTGGCCCGGCCGGGCTGGTCGTTCATCGTCGCCGACTACTCGCAGATCGAGCTGCGGGTGCTGGCCCACCTCAGCGAGGACCCGGAGCTGGTGGAGGCCTTCAGCGGCGCAGAGACCGACATCCACACCGCCACCGCCGCCCGCGTCTTTGCCGTCGAGGGCGCCCACATCACGCCGGAGATGCGGCGCCGGGCCAAGGTGATCAACTTCGGCCTGCTCTACGGGATGGAGGTGTACGGCCTGGCCCAGCGTCTGGAGATCTCCAGCGAGGAGGCCAAGGAGCACATCGAGGCCTACTTCACCCAGTTCCCGCACGTGCGGGCCTTCATGGAGAACGTGGTGGCGGAGGCCAAGGAGAAGGGCTACACCACCACCATCTTCGGGCGCCGCCGCTACCTGCCCGAGCTCGCCAGCCACAACTACCGCATCCGCCAGATGGGGGAGCGCATGGCGCTCAACGCTCCCGTACAGGGGTCGGCGGCCGACATCATCAAGAAGGCCATGGTGAGCCTGGACGCGGAGCTGGAGAGCCGCGGCCTGGCCACCTCGCTGCTCTTGCAGGTGCATGACGAGCTGGTGCTGGAGGCGCCGCCCGATGAGCTGGAGTCGGCCACCAAGCTCACCAGGGAAGTCATGGAGGGAGTGGTAGGGCTGAGGGTCCCCCTCAAGGTCGATATGGGGACCGGCGCCAACCTGGCCGAGTGCAAGGGGTAGGGCATCTCTCCACACATGTGGATAAGCGGCTGTGGTACCCTGGCCCGGCTCCGGCAGCCGCCGGGGGCAATCAATTTCACGAGGAGTTTGTGCAATCCATGGTCGAAGAGCAAAGGTCCGCCGCGTCCACCGATACCGCAGCCGAGAGGCGCGAAGTCGAGGCGGACGGCCACCCACCCGCCATGAGCTCACCCCTGGTGGACGGGGGGCTGGATATGGACCAGTTCCCCAATGATCTTTCTGAGGAGGACTTCGCGGCGGCCGTCGAGCGGACGGTCATGGAGTTCAACGAGGGCGACATCCTCGAGGGCGTGGTGGTCAAGGTTGACCCCGACGAGACCCTGGTGGACATCGGCTACAAGTCGGAGGGGGTGATCCCGCTCAAGGAGCTCTCCATCCGCAATGTGGTCGACCCGGGCCAGGTGGTGTCGGTGGGCGAGCCCATCGAGGCGCTGGTCCTCCAGAAGGAAGACGAGGAAGGCCGTCTGATCCTCTCCAAGAAGCGGGCGCAGTACGAGCGCGCCTGGGGCAGGATCGAGAAGGTGGTGGAGGAGGGCGGGACCGTCCAGGGCCATGTGATCGAGGTCGTGAAGGGCGGCCTGATCGTGGACATCGGCCTGCGCGGGTTCCTTCCTGCCTCCCTGGTGGACCTGCGGCGGGTCCGTGACCTACATCCCTTCGTCGGGCGGGAGATCGAGGCCAAGGTGATCGAGCTGGACCGCAACCGCAACAACGTGGTCCTCTCCCGACGCGCCTTCCTGGAGGAGCAGCAAGCCGAGCAGCGGCAAGCCTTCCTGGACGAGCTGGAGGAGGGCGAGACACGCACGGGGGTGGTGTCGTCCGTCGTCAACTTCGGAGCCTTCGTCGATCTCGGTGGGATGGACGGGCTGGTGCACGTCTCGGAGCTCTCGTGGCAGCACGTCAACCAGCCTTCAGAAGTCGTCAACGTCGGTGACCAGGTGGCGGTCAAGGTGCTGGAGGTGGACCGGGACCGGGAGCGGATCTCACTCTCCATCAAGCAGACGCAGGAGGACCCGTGGGAGAGGTTCTCGCGTCAGCACGACGTGGGCGACGTGGTGGAGGGAAGCGTCACCAAGACCGTCCCCTTCGGTGCTTTCGTGGCGGTGGGGGACGGCGTCGAGGGCCTGGTGCACGTCTCCGAGATAGCAGTTCGCCACGTCGATTCACCGGAGCTGGAGTTGTCGGTGGGCCAGAAGACCAGGGTCAAGGTGACCGAGGTCGACGACGAGCGGCGGCGGCTCAGCCTCTCCATCAAGCAGGCCACCCCGGAATGGGAGCAGATGCAGTCCCGGGCTGCCGCACCCCCTTCCCGTCGGAAGGAAGAGCGGGAGTTCGAGCGGGAGGAGGAGGAGCGCTCTCGCCAGCCTTCCTTCACCGCCGACGACTCGCTGGAGGCCATCCTGCAGGAGCTCAAGGAAAAGGGCATCGGCCGCCGGTAGCTTGTGGGACGCTCTTCTCCCTCCCCCTTGGGGGGGGAGGGCCGGGGACGAGGCCTATGCAGGGCCGGCGGCGATCAACGCCAGGATGGCGATGAGGGCCACCCACAAGGCGTCCTCCACCGTGCTGGCCCCCTCGTCGTTGCTCAAAGGGATGAGCAAGTCCGTCCTCCTTCTGCTGCCCAGGTGCATCGGCGGGGAGGTACGGTCCCTTGATGACTGAAGAGGCCCCGGTGCAGGTTCTCCTGGCGGGCGGCATCGGGTCCGGAAAGAGCGCCGTCGGCGAGCTCCTGGAAGAGAGGGGGGCCCGGGTGATCGATGCCGACCGGGTGGGCCACCAGGTGCTCGAGTCAGACCGGGATGTAGCCCAGGCGGTCGCCCAGCGCTGGCCGGGGACGGTGCACGACGGACAAGTCGATCGACCGGCCCTGGCGGGGATGGTCTTCTCCCACCCGGACGAGTTGCGCGCCCTCGAGCAGCTCACCCATCCGCCCATCCGCCGCCGCCTGCTGGGTTTGGTGAAAGAGGCCCGAGAGCCCATCGTCGTGGTGGAGGTGCCTCTGCTGGACGACTTCATGGGGCAGGGCTGGCGCAGGGTGGTGGTGGACGCCCCTGCCTCGGTCCGAGCGGCTCGCTTGCGAGCCCGGGGCATGTCGGCGGGGGACATCGAGCGGCGCATGGCCGTCCAGCCCGAGCGGCGAGCCTGGCTGGAGGCAGCCGACTACGTGGTGGACAACTCGGGCGACCAGGAAGACCTGGAGCGGGAGGTGGACCGCCTCTGGAGCTGGCTCCTCGCCTTCAGTGCCGGGGGGAGGTAGGGGAGCAGGCCTCGCCTGGAGCGGCCATACACTGACGCCTATGCCACCGTTCAAGGTGCACTCCGAGTTCGCCGCCGCCGGCGACCAGCCGCAGGCCGTGGCTCGGCTGGGCGAAGGCGTGCAGAGCGGAGACTCCTTCCAGACCTTGCTGGGCATCACCGGCTCCGGCAAGTCGGCCACCATCGCCTGGATGATCGAGGCCGTCCAACGCCCGACGTTGGTCATAGCTCCCAACAAGGCCCTGGCCGCCCAGCTGGCCAACGAGTTCCGCCAGTTCTTCCCTGAGAACCGGGTGGAGTACTTCGTCAGCTACTACGACTACTACCAGCCCGAGGCGTACATCCCCCAGACCGATACCTACATCGAGAAAGACGCCACCATCAACGACGAGATCGACCGGCTTCGCCATGCCGCCACCAGCGCCCTCCTGGTGCGCCGGGACGTGATCATTGTGGCCTCGGTCTCCTGCATCTATGGTCTGGGCACTCCCGAGCAGTACGCCGGCCAGCTGCTGCGCCTGGTGCGGGGGGTGGAGTACCCGCTGGAGGCCGCCCTGCGGCGGCTGGTGGACATCCAATACGAGCGCAACGAGGTCAACCTGATCAGGGGCAAGTTCCGCGTCAAGGGGGACACCCTGGAGGTCTTCCCGGCCTACGAGGAGACGGTGATGCGGGTGGAGTACTTCGGCGACGAGGTGGACCGCATCCTGCGCATGAACCCCCTCACCGGGGAGGTGCTGGGCGAGCTGCAGGAGCTGTGGGTGTTTCCGGCCACCCACTACGTGGCCGGCGAGGAGCGCATGCGGGCGGCGATCAGCGGCATCGAGGCGGAGCTGGAGGAGCGCCTGGGCCGGCTGGAGGGGGCCGGCAAGCTGCTGGAGGCCCAGCGGCTGCGCATGCGCACCGCCTACGACCTGGAGATGCTGCGGGAGGTGGGCTTCTGCTCGGGGATCGAGAACTACAGCCGCCACATCGACGGGCGGGAGGCCGGCTCGGCCCCTTACACCCTGCTCGATTACTTCCCGGAGGACTACTTGACGGTGATCGACGAGAGCCACGTCACCGTTCCCCAGCTGCACGGCCAGTTCGAGGCCGATCGCAGCCGCAAGGAGGTGCTGGTGGAGCACGGCTTCCGCCTCCCCTCGGCGATGGACAACCGCCCGCTGCGCTTCGATGAATGGCTGGAGCGCACCGGCCAGGTGGTCTTCATGTCTGCCACTCCCGGCCCCTGGGAGCTGGAGCACTCCAGCCGGGTAGTGGAGCAGATCGTGCGGCCCACCGGGCTGGTCGACCCGGAGGTGATCGTCCGCCCTACCAAGGGCCAGATCGACGACCTGTTGCACGAGATCCAGACCCGGTCGGAGCGCCAGCAGCGGGTGCTGGTCACCACCCTCACCAAGAAGATGGCCGAGGACCTCACCGACTATCTGCTGGAGATGGGCATCCGGGCCCGATACCTGCACAGCGAGATCGACACGCTGGAGCGGGTGCAGATCCTGCGGGAGCTGCGGCTTGGCGAGTTCGACGTGCTGGTGGGGATCAACCTGCTCCGGGAGGGCCTCGACCTGCCCGAGGTGTCGCTGGTGGCCATCCTCGACGCCGACAAGGAGGGCTTTCTGCGCTCGGAGACCAGCCTCATCCAGACCATAGGGCGGGCGGCTCGCAACGTCGAGGGCCAGGTGGTCATGTACGCCGACCTGGTCACCGACTCCATGCAGCGGGCTATCAACGAGACCAACCGACGCCGCCACAAGCAGCTCCGCTACAACCGGGAGCATGGGATCGATCCACAGACCATCCGCAAGAAGGTGTCAGACATCTTGGAGCTGGTGCAGCGGGCCGACGTGCAGAGGACCGAGCGCCGACGGCGGGAGGTGGCCCGCGTCCAGCTCGACCTGCCCCATGACGAGTTGGCCCGCCTGATCCACAGTCTCGAGGAGGAGATGCGGGAGGCCGCCCAGGAGCTGCGCTTCGAGTACGCCGCCCGCCTGCGCGACGAGATCGCCGACCTGCGCCGCGAGCTCAAGGACATGGCCGAAGCGGTGGGATAGCCGCTTCTCCGTCCCTCTCCTCCCTCCCCCGCTTGCGGCTGTCTTCTCCCTCCCCCGCTTGCGGGGGAGGGTTGGGGAGGGGGTGTCATCGACCAGAGCCGGACGTCCCGCCTGGCAGCGTTTCCCCTGGAGACTAAGTGGTGACGGAGGCATCCAGCAGACGCGCCCCGTCCACCGAACGCGGGAGCGATGGAGCAGTGCTCACTACACTCGGGCTCTCGACCCCGGCCAGGTGACCGTGTCCTCCGACCACATCGCCATCAAGGGCGCCCGGGAGCACAATCTCAAGGACCTCTCGCTGGAGCTGCCCCGGGACAAGCTGATCGTCTTCACCGGCCTCTCCGGGTCCGGCAAGTCCAGCCTGGCCTTCGACACCATCTACGCCGAGGGGCAGCGCCGCTACGTGGAGAGCCTGTCGGCCTATGCCCGTCAGTTCCTCGGCCAGATGGAAAAGCCCGACGTGGAGTTCATCGAGGGTCTCTCCCCCGCCATCTCCATCGACCAGAAGAGCTCAAGCCGCAACCCCCGCTCGACGGTGGGGACGGTGACCGAGGTTCACGACTACCTGCGGCTGCTGTACGCCCGCATCGGCGTGCCGCATTGCCCCAGCTGCGGCCTGGTGGTGGCCCGGCAGACCCCCCAGCAGATCGTCGACCGGGTGCTGGAGCTCCCTGAAGGCGCTCGCTTCCAGATCTTGGCCCCGGTGGTGCGGGGCCGCAAGGGAGAGTACGAGAGCCTCCTCAAGGACCTGGCGCATGAGGGGTTCAGCCGGGCCCGCATCGACGGGGAGGTCCGCCAGCTCACCGAGGAGATCCGTCTGGACCGCTACTACCTGCACAGCATCGAGGTGGTGGTGGACCGCCTGGTGCGCAAGGACCGCATCGAGCGGCGCCTGGCCGACTCCCTGGAGACCGCTCTGCGGCTGGCCGACGGGGTCGCCCTGGTGGACGTCATCGACGGCCCCACCCTCACCTTCAGCCAGCACCTGGCCTGTGCCGGCTGCGGACTGTCCTTCGACGAGCTGCAGCCCCGTAACTTCTCCTTCAACAGCCCCTATGGGGCCTGCCAGCAGTGCTCGGGCATCGGCACCCGCTTCCAGCCGGACGCAGAGCTGGTGATCCCCGACCCGGACCTCTCGTTGCTAGGGGGGGCGGTGGCGCCCTGGTCCGGCCACCGGGGCCGCTACTTTCAGCGCCTCTTGGAAGGCGTGGCGGCGGCGCTGGGCTTCGACCCCCGGACCCCCTTCCGGGAGTTGTCTGCCGCCCAGCAGAAGGCGGTCCTCCAGGGCACCGGGCCCCGCAGCATCCAGGTGTCCTACACCAACCGCTTCGGGCGGCAGCGCAGCTACCGCACCACCTATGAAGGGGTGCTGCCCTTTCTGCAGCGCAAGCACGAAGAAGCCGACTCGGACTCGGCGCGGGACTACTACCAGGAGTACATGCGGGAGGTGCCCTGTCCGACCTGCGGGGGGGGCCGCCTCAACCCCATCTCCCTGGCGGTGACGGTGGGAGAGCTGAACATCCACCAGCTCTCCTCCCTCTCCATCGGGCGAACGGCCGATTTCCTCGACGGACTGCGACTCGAGGAGCGGGACCGCCAGATCGCCGAGCGGGTGCTCAGGGAGGTGCGGGCGCGGCTTCGCTTCCTCATCGACGTGGGACTCGACTACCTGACCCTGGCCCGCAGCGCCGCCACCCTGGCGGGGGGCGAGGCGCAGCGCATCCGCCTGGCCACCCAGATCGGCTCCGGGCTGGTGGGGGTCCTCTACATCCTCGATGAGCCCTCCATCGGGCTCCACCACCGGGACAACCAGCGCCTCATCGAGACCCTGGTGCGCCTGCGTGACCTCGGCAACACGGTGATCGTGGTGGAGCACGACGAGGAGACCATCCGCACCGCCGACCACATCGTCGACCTCGGGCCGGGTGCCGGGGAGCACGGGGGCCGCATCGTGGCCGAGGGGACGCTGGGCGACATCGTGGCCGAGCCGAGCTCGCTGACCGGCGACTACCTGGCGGGGCGACGCTCCATCACGGTGCCGCAGGCTCGCCGTCTTCCCGACCACCGTTGGCTGGAGGTGCTGGGGGCGGCCGAGAACAACCTGAAGGGGATCGACGTGCGCTTCCCGCTGGGCCTGCTGGTGGCGGTCACCGGGGTGTCGGGGAGCGGCAAGTCGTCGCTGGTGCAAGAGGTGCTCTCCAAGGCGCTCCACTACCACCTCTACCGGTCCAGGGAGGTCCCCGGGCGGCACCGGCGCCTGGCCGGGATGGGAGAGCTCGACAAGGTCATCAACATCGACCAGTCGCCCATCGGGCGCACCCCCCGGTCCAACCCCGCCACCTACACGGGGGTCTTCGACCACATTCGGGCGCTCTATGCCTCCACTGCCGAGGCGCGGGTGCGCGGCTACCAGCCGGGGCGCTTCTCCTTCAACGTGAAGGGAGGGCGCTGCGAGGCCTGCAAGGGCGATGGGACCATCAAGATCGAGATGCACTTCCTTCCCGACGTCTACATCCCCTGCGAGGTGTGCAAGGGCCGGCGCTACAACCGCGAGACGCTGGAGATCCTCTGGAAGGGCGAGACCATCGCCGACGTGCTGGACATGTCGGTCGAGCAGGCGCGGCGCTTCTTCGAGCACCAGCCGAGGATCGTGCGCATCCTGCAGACGCTCTACGACGTGGGTCTCGGCTACATCCGCCTCGGCCAGCCGGCCCCCACCCTGTCCGGAGGCGAGGCCCAGCGCGTCAAGCTCTCCAGTGAGCTGGGCAAGCGGGGCACCGGCCGTACCTTCTACATCCTCGACGAGCCCACCATGGGACTGCACTTCGAGGACGTGCGCAAGCTGCTGGGGGTGCTGCAGCGGCTGGTGACGGCTGGCAACACGGTGGTGGTCATCGAGCACAACCTGGACGTCATCAAGTCGGCCGACTGGGTGATCGACCTGGGACCGGAGGGAGGAGAGGAGGGGGGACGCATAGTCGCCGAGGGCTCGCCGGAGAAGGTGGCCGAGACACCCGGCAGCTACACCGGCAAGTTCCTGGGGGAAGTGCTGGCCGCACGCTAGCGGGAGGGGGAATGCCGTCCGACGAGTGGGGGGAGCTCACCGAGTGGTGGCTGGGGGAGGTGGAGCGGGACCCGGCCTACCGGCAGGAGGTGATGCCGCTGCTGGTCGACCTCCTCGACCCGCAGCCGGGGGGGCGCTACCTGGAGCTGGGCTGCGGCGAGGGCCAGGGGCTGCGGGCGGTGGCCGCCCGGGGAGGCCGGGCGATGGGCTGCGACCTGAGCCAGGAACTGCTGCTGCATGCCCGCCAGAGCGTCCCCGTGGTACGGGCACGGCTGCCGGAGCTGGGCTGGGTACGGTGCGGTTCCTTCGACGGAGCCTACGTCGTGCTGGTCCTGGAGCACCTGCTGGAGACCGCCGAGCTGTTTCGCCAAGCGGTTGGGACGGTGAGGAGGGGTGGCTGCTTGGTGGCCGTGCTCAACCACCCGGCCTTCAGCGCGCCGGGAGCGGGGCCGGTGGTCGACCAGGCCGACGGAGAGCTCCTTTGGCGGTGGGGTAGGTACCTGGAGAGGACGGTGGGGCGCCAACCGGCCGGGGAGAGAACGGTGGCTTTCGTGCACCGGCCGCTCGGGGAGCTGCTCACCGAGGCCGCCGGGGCGGGATGGTGCCTGGAGCGCCTCGAGGAACGCCCAGCCGGCCGGGAAGCGGCCGCGCGAGACCCCCTGCTGGCCCTGCAGCGATTCGTGCCCCGGTTGCTGGGAGTCCGGTGGAGCAAGCCGTGACGACCATCCGCCGCCGGCCCTTCATCGCCGGAGCCGCCGAGGCCACCGGGACGACGGTGGTCATCGACGTCTTCCGTGCCTTTTCGACCGTCGCCTTCGCCCTGGCCGGGGGGGTGGAGCGCCTGGTGCTGGCCGCCGAGCTGGAGGAGGCGCGCCTCCTGGCGGAGCGCCTCGGCACGGTGGTGTTGATGGGGGAGGACCAGGGAGTTCGCCCTGAGGACTTCCGGCTGGGGAACTCGCCTGCCGAGGTGCTGGGCGCCGAGCTGGGCGGGACGACGGTGGTCCACCGATCGTCGGCGGGGACCAGGGTGGTGCGGCAGGCGCTGCAGAGCGGGGCGAGCCCCGTCTTGGCGGCTTCCTTCGTGGTTGCCCGGGCCACCGCTTCCGTTGTGGCGCAGGAGGAGGAGATCACGCTGGTCCCTTCCGGGTACCTGGGTACCGGGGCGGCCGAGGAGGACGAGGCCTGTGCTGATTACCTGGAGGGGCTCGTCCTAGGCCGGGAGGTGGAGCAGCACCCGCTGGAGGTGGCCTTCAGCGGCTCGGGTGGCCGGCGGCTGCGCCATCCGAGCGCCACCTGGGCTCACCCGGCCGACCTGGGCCTGTGCCTGGCGGTCGACCTCTTCGACTTCGCCATGCAAGTGGAGGAGGAGGACGGCCTGGTGCTGCTGCGGCCTCTTTCTCCCTAGTTTCCCTTCCCCCGGTTGCCCTCGGAGCCACCGGTGCTGCGGCTGTCGCTGGAAGCTCAATCAGCGGCCGGGGGAGCGGTACGGGCCGCTTCGATGTTGCGGCTGTTGACCACCGGCAGGATGGCGACGAGGGCCACCAGTTGCGCGGCGCCGGCGATGATGAACGGCGCCCGCAAACCAAACGCGTCGGCGAGGACACCGCCCAGGAGGGCCCCGACGGGGATCGAACCCCACCCCACGAAGCGGTAGACGCTGTTGACCCGCCCGAGGATCTCCTGGGGGATGATGGACTGCCGCAGCGACACGGTGATGATGTTCCAAGTCACCACCGCGAAGCCCAAGGCGGCCTCGAGCGCTCCGACCACCAGCGGGTTGCTGGACAGCCCCATGGCGATCGTCGCCCCGCCGAAGATCATCACCGAAGCGATCAGGGCAGGCCCGCGGCCGATCATCGGAACGATCCGGCCGGCTACCAGGCTCGCCAGCACGCTGCCGGCGGCGGTGGCGGTGAGCAGCACGCCGTAGCCGACCTCGCTCAGACCGAGCACCTCCAGGGCGAACAGTGGGAAGATGGCACCCCACACCACCGCCGTGCCGTTGACAAGCCCGAGCATCAGAGCCAGGGTTCGCAGCAGCCGGTGGTTCCACAGCCAGCGCAAGCCCTCGGCGATGTCGTGGCGCAATCGGCGCCTGGCCTGAGGGGTGGGGCCAGCGCGAGCGGGCCGGAAGCTGCCGGCGATGGTGGCGATGAGGAGCGCCGACACCAGGAAGGTGCCGGCGTCCAGGAGGAACGGGGCCGCCGCCAGCGCCGCGAACAGCGCTCCCCCGAGTGGCGGGCCGGCAAACTGGTTGGCGGTGATCTCGGCGGCTTGGAGGCGCCCGTTGGCGGTCTCCAGCCGCTCGCGGTGGACCAGCGCCGGCATGATCGCCTGGGCGGCGTTGTCGAACAGGGTCTCGGCGATCCCGAGGGCGAACCCCACCGCGTACAGCAGCCAGATGGACGCCCAGCCACCCAGCACGGCGAGGCCGATCACGCCCATCAGCCCGAAGCGGACCAGATTGGCGCCGGCCATGAGCCGCTTGCGGTCGACCCGGTCGGCGATCGCCCCCGCCTGCAGCGCGAACAGCAGCCACGGCAGTCGCAGCGCCACGGCCACCCCCGAGAACAGCACCGGGTCGCGGGTCAGAGTGGCGGCCAGCAGCGGCAGCGCCGCCTGGTCGACTCCGTCC
>JALYHC010000305.1 GCA_030776765.1 Actinomycetota bacterium
GCCCAGAAACGTGTAGTTGCCGTCCTCGCCCTCGACGACCAGGTCGCCGGTCTTGTAGACCGGGTCGGCGAGCTGCTCGGCGAAGGGGTGGCCCACCCGCGATCGGGCCGTTCGCTGCGGGTCCCCCCAGTAGCCGTGCATGACGGTGGAGCCGCGCACGTACAGCTCGCCCGCCTCTCCGGGCTGCCCACGGGTGCCCTGGTCGGTCACCACGAAGGTGTCCACGTTGTCGATGGCCCGCCCGATGGAGATGGGGGGGTCCTCCTCCGGCGGGGGCTCGGGGACCCGGTAGAACGTGCAGACGTTGGTCTCGGTGGGACCGTAGAGATTGGCGAACTCCACGTGGGGGAGCAGCATCATGAGGCGGGAGAGGTACTTGGTGGGGAAGACCTCTCCGGCGAACAGGACCGCCCGCAGGGCGGGGAGGTCGCCCACCTCCAGCTTGGCCCGCTGCACGAGCATGGTGAGGACGGTCGGCACCACATAGACGACGCTGATCTGGTTGCCCTCCAGGAACTGGCGCACCTGCATGGGGAACATGGACGCCTGGCGGGGGACCAGGTGCACCGAGGCGCCTGCCAGGGCTGCCGCGAAGAGGTCGAAGGTGGATAGGTCGAAGTGCAGCGGTGCGAAGCTGGACAGCCGGTCTTCGGCCCCGACGGCGAACTCCTGGGCTGCCCACTCCACGAAGGCCAGCCCATTGCGGTGGGAGAGCATCACGCCTTTGGGCTCCCCCGTGGAGCCCGACGTGTAGAGGATGTAGGCCAGGTCGGCGTCGATGGATCGCACCGCCGCCGGCCCCTCCGCCATCGCCTCCAGTGCCCGGCGGTCGAAGAGCTTCACGCCCGAGGGTGCCTCGCCCACCTCTTCCTCGTGGCCGTCGAGCATCACCACGCCGCCGAGAGAAGGTGCGCCGTCGGCCACTTCCTGCCATGCGTCTGCCTGCTGCCGACTGGAGAGCAGAGCTCGCATCTGGCAGTTGCCGGCGATGTAGGCCGCCCGGGCGACCGGGGCGTGGGGGTCCAGGGGGACGTAGGACGCTCCCGCCTTGAGGGTGCCGTAGATGCCCAGCATCGCTTCCAAAGACTTCTCCAGGTAGATCCCCACCCGGTCCCCCCGTTCGACTCCCAGCTCGGCCAGCAGCCGGGCCACCTGGTTGGCGCGCCGGTCCAGCTCTCCGTAGCTGATTGTGCGGCTCCCGTCGGCCACCGCCAGCGCCTCCGGATGACGTTGGGCGGAAGCCTCCAGCAAGTGGTGCAGCAAGTAGCTCATAGGCCGAGGCTCCGGGCGATGAGGTTACGCTGAATGTCGGACGTGCCCGAGTAGATGCGCCCGGCGATGGCGTCCCGGACGTCTCGCTCCACCTCACTCTCCACCATGTACCCGTAGCCTCCCTGCGTCTGCAGGGCGTCCAGGCTGCACTGCAGCCACGCCTCGCTGATGAACAGCTTGGCCATCGCCGACTCAATGGGGGTCACCTTGCCCTTGGCCCGGAGCTTGGCCCAACCGGCCTTGTAGAGGAGCAGCCGAGCAGCCTCCAGCCGCACCTTCATGTCGACGATGCGGTGGGAGACCGCCTGGAACTGGGAGATGGGGCGCCCGAACTGACGTCGGCCCCTGGCGTAGGAGACTGACTCCTCCACCTGGCGCTCCATGGTGCCTATGGCGCTGGCCAGGATGCAGGCCCGTTCCCAGTCGATGGAGTGGTTGAAGATGGCCATGCCGTTCCCGGGCCGGCCCAGCATCCTCTCCTGCGGCACCAGGCAGTCGTCGAAGAAGAGCTCACTCATCGGCGAGGTCCGCAGCCCCATCTTGTGGAACGGGGCGCCCACCGACAGCCCCGGTGTGTGCCTCTCGACCAGGAAGGCCGAGATGCCCAGGCCTCCCAGTTCGGGCTTGGTGGAGGCGAAGATCACGAAGAGGTCGGCCACCGGTGCGTTGGTGATGAAGATCTTGCTCCCGTTCAGCGCGAAGCCGCCGTCTCGCTCCCTGGCCCGGGTCTGCAGGCCAAAGGCGTCCGATCCCGAGCCGGGCTCGGTCATGCCTTGGACGCCGATCAGGCTGCCGTCGCACAGCCCCGGCAGGTAGCGCCGCTTCTGGTCCTCGTTGCCGAAGCGGGCGACCGGCATGGCCGCCGACCAGATGTGGGCGTTGAGCGAGAAGATGAGCCCATTGTCCTTGCAGCCGTAGCCGAGGGCCTCCATGGCCAGCATGATGGTGAGGGGATCGGCCCCCTGTCCGCCGTACTCCTCCGGTATGGGCAGCCCTTGGATCCCGAACGCCGCGCACTTCTTCCACGCCTCCGGGGAGAAGTCGCTGCGGGCGTCCCGCTGCACCAGGTCGTCGTTGAGTTCCTTCCTGCCAAACTGCACCACCGCTTCCCGGAATGCCAGCTGCTCCTCGCTCCATTCAAAGTCCATCTGCCTGCCCCCTTTGCTGCGATGAACCCACCTTTCTCCGCTCTGCCGGGGCGATGCGCCCGATCCAGCTCTCGGCCACCTCCAAGAAGCGCTCCTGCACCGAGAACTCTCGATAGCCGTGTACCTGCCCTTCGATCTCGGTCGACAGTTGGAGCAGGTCGGGGTGGTTGCGGAAGAGGTCTCCGAAGCGGCCCTGCAGGGCCTGGCGGAAGTCCTGGTAGTAGCCGTCCTGCATCCCATAGATAAAGACCACCGGGATGCGGCGCTTCACCAACTGC
>JALYHC010000306.1 GCA_030776765.1 Actinomycetota bacterium
GGCCACAACGCCGGCCGATAGTCGAGGTCGTGGACGGTGGCGGGCCGCCGGGAGCGCTCCTCGAGGGCGCCCAGGGTGGCGGTACGGCTGGGCTCGTCCGACAGCCCCGTCCCGGTGGTCCAGAAGATGGGCGCCCGGCGGATGGCCCCCAGGTCGAGCTCTGCCAGGCGCAGGTTCATGTCGGGAGCCTTGGGCTCCCGGTAGAAGAGGATGGGGAAGTGGTCCGGCGGGTAGAGCTCCACGAACACCACCGGGGTTCGCAGCTCCGGATCGGTGCCCACCCAGCGGATGTCCACCCCGAACCGCTCCAGGGCTTGGCGGACGTAGGTCCCGAATCCATCCCTGCCCACCTTGGTGATCACCGCCGAAGCGTGACCCAGGCGGGCGGCGGCCACCGCCACGTTGGTGGCGCTTCCCCCCAGGGACTTGGCGAAGGTGCGCACCTCGGAGAGGGGAACACCGCTCTGCTGCGGGTAGAGGTCCACCCCCACCCGCCCCATCGTGATGACCTCGAGGGAGCTCACTCCTGTCCCTCCGCCGAGCGCGCCTCCTCTTCCAGCTCCCCGGCCAGCTCGTCGAGGGCCTGCCGTTCCTCCTCGCTGCGCTCCTCCTCGGCGAGCTCGCTCAGCTCGTGTTGCAGCTCCTCGAGCTCCTCGCCGCCGGCCATCATCGAGATCAGCTCCTGGCGGGGCAGCTCCTCCCGAGCGAACGTGCCGAGGCTCCTTCCCCGGTTGAGGATGGTGAAGCGGTCCCCTACCGGGTAGGCGTGGTGGGGGTTGTGGGTGATGAAGATGACCCCCAGCTGGCGAGCTCGTGCCTGAGCGATATAGCGCAGCACCACCCCGGCCTCCTTGACCCCCAGCGCCGAGGTGGGCTCATCGAGGATCAACACCCGGGCCCCGAAGTGGACGGCGCGGGCGATGGCCACCGACTGGCGCTCCCCGCCCGACAGGGTGCCTACCGCCTGGGACGTGTCGCGCACGTCGATGCCCATCTGACGCAGTTCCCGGCGACTCAACCGTTCGGCCAGCGGCACGTCGAAGCGCCGCAAGGGCCCCCACCCGCGAGTGGGCTCGGAGCCCAGGAAGAAGTTGCGCCAGATGCTCATCAGGGGGATGAGCGCCAGGTCCTGGTAAACGGTGGCGATCCCCCGGTCGAGGGCGTCGCGCGGGGAGTTGAAGCGCACCTCCTCGCCCTCCACCAGGTAGCGCCCCTCGTCGGGGCGATGCACGCCGGAGAGGATCTTGATGAGGGTGGACTTGCCGGCCCCGTTGTCGCCCAGCAGGCACATCACCTCCCCAGGGCGGACGTCCATCGAGACGTCCCGCAGGGCGACCACGTTGCCGAAGTACTTGGAGATGGACTCGACTTGGAGCAGGGGCTCGGTCATCGGCGGCTCTCCGCCGCCTTGCGCCGCACGTAGTTATTGAAGAGCACCGCCACCAGCAGCATGGCGCCCAAGAAGACCTGGAACCAGTCGGTGTCCACCCTCGTGAAGAAGATGCCCAGGCGGACCATACCGAACAGAAGGGCCCCGAAGGCGGCGCCGATGGCCGAGCCGTACCCTCCCGTCAGCAAGGTGCCCCCGATCACCGCGGCGATGATGGCCTCGAATTCCCGGAACTCGCCCCGCAGCACGTCGGCGCCGTTGAATTTGATCACCTGGATGATGGCCACCAGGCAGGCGCCCAGGGCGGTGGTCATGAACAGCACCACCTTCACCCGGTTCACCGGGACTCCCACATAGCGGGCCGCCTCGGGCGCCCCTCCCGAGCCGAAGATCCAGTTGCCGGAGCGGGCTCGCAGCAACACCCAGGTGGCCAGCAGGGTGATGCCCAGCCACCAGAGGATGGAGATGGAGAACCCGCCGACCTGGCTGGCGAAGACGCCATGTGCCAGGTCGTAGCCGGGAGAGGCGGACACCCCGCTGAGCTGGGTGCGGCCGGTGACCTCTCGGGTGACGGCGATGGTGGCCCCCCGGAAGATGAAGAGCGTCCCCAGGGTGACGATGAACGAGGGTAGCCCCGTCCTCACCACCACCAGCCCGTTGAGGAGGCCGATCGCCAGTGCCAGGGCCACCGCGGCGGCGATGGCGCCCCACACCGGCCAGCCGGCCTCCACCGTCAGCAGGGCCATCAGCATGCCGGTGGCCCCAATGATGGAGCCCACCGAGAGGTCGAACTCGCCGGCGACCATCAGTAGGGCCACCGTCACCGCCAGGATGCCCAGCTCGGCGGAGACCTCCAGGTAGGCGGCCGTCCCCCGTCGCGTCAAGAACCCCTGGTCGCCGGCCACCGCCGCGAAGAAGGCCCACACCAGGATGGCACCGGCCACGGCTCCCAGTTCCGGACGGCGGAGCAGGCGGCGCAGCACCCCCTCCCGCAGGAGGCGTTCGTCGCTCCGCCCGGCCCTGACGTCGGTGGCGGTCAGCTCTCCCCCTCCCGCTTGCCGGAGGGGGCCGGGGGGAGGGCCTTACCCTTCCCGATCACTACCGGATGCCCTGCTCGCTCAGCTCGATGACCGTCTCGGCGGTCTCCTGGGTGACGAAGCCGGGACCGGTGAGGACCACGTCCCCGCCTCCCGGCATCAGCAGGAACTCGTCGTGCAGCGTCAGGAACACGATCGGCAGGTAGCCCTGCAGGTACTGCTGCTGGTCGATGGCGAACAGCATGTCGCCGGCGGCAATCGCTTCCAGCACCGCCGGGGAGAGGTCGAAGGTGGCAAAGGTGATCTCTCCCACCGCCTCCCGCTCCTGCAATGCGGCCAGGGTCGGCTCGGCGCCGGTGGGCCCCAGGGTGAGGATGCCGTTGATGTCCGGGTTGCCGTCCAACGCCGCCGATATCCGCTGCTGGGCGTCGGTGGGGTTGGCCAGGTCCACCGCCAGCACCTCGACGGTGCCGCCCGCCTCTTCGATGGCATCGGTGAATCCCTCGCACCTCAGGTCGAGGGCCACATTGCCCACCTCCTGGTTGACGCACAGGGCGGTCGTCACGCCTGCCTCGGCCATGCGCTCCCCGCCGCCGAAGCCCGCCTCGTACTCGGTCTGGCCCACGTGGGTGAGGACACCCAGCTCCTTGAAGACGTCGCTCCCCGAGTTGATGGAGACCACGGGGATGCCTGCCTCCACCGCCGCCCGGATCGAGTCGCCCAGCGCCTCGGCGTCGGGAATGGACACCACCAGCCCGTCCGGCTGGGAGGCCACGGCCGCGTCGATGAGCTGGCTCATGGCCACCATGTCGAAGGTCTCCGGGGCCTGATACTCCACCGACACGCCCATCTCTTGGGCGGCGGCGTCTACGCCGTTCTTCACCACCGACCAGAAGGGGTCGGCGGCCTGGCCGTGGGTCACCACCACGATCCTGATGTCCCCGCGCTCACCTTGCTCTTGGGCGGCGGCCTGGCCGCCCTCGGCGCCGGTGGTGGGTGATGACTCGCCGCCACCTTCCTGGGCGCAGGCGGCCATCACCAGCACCAGGGAAACCGCCAGCGCCATCCAGGTTCTCCGGTTCATGCTCCCTCCTCCTCAGCCCTCTCGCATGCCGCGTACCCGGCACTCCGTCCGAATCTAGTTCTCGGATGGGCTCGCTGTCTTGAGGGACCCGATCAGCGCTCCTCGAGCGGGTGCCGCCAGCGGAGCTCGGAGAACCGAGCGAAGTTGCGGTCCGCCGAGTACCACGTTGCGCCCCGCTCGATGGCCAGCGCGGCGAGGAAGGCGTCAGGAACGAGATTTCCTCGGACATCGGTGGAGTGGCACAGGCGCACGAAGATATCCCAGTGCCGCCGACCCGGGGCCAAAGGCAGCGCGTTGGGTGCCCTCCGCACCGCTTCGGCGAAGTCCAGCGCCCTGTCCAACGGACTCGGCTGGCGGAAGACCCGCGGATGAGTCACGATGCGAAGGAAGCCCGACAGCACGAGGTCGTTGACACCCAAGGGCTCGTCGCTCGTACGAGCATCTTCCAGCCATGCCCGATAGCGATCGTGTTCGGGGGCTTCCGGTCGATGGGCGTAGACGAGGACGTTGACGTCAACGCAGCGCATCGACGGGTTCGTCGGCATCCATCACGTCGCGCAGCGCCGCGTTGCTGCTTAGGTCAACGCCGGGCAGAACCCCGCTTCCCCCATAGACGGGGAGCGGCGGCAGTGGGCTGTCCCTCCCACTGTCGCTGGGCGCCATGGCGCGTCGAATGGCGTCCTCGATGATCTCGCCGACTGTGCGTCCTGTCCGTGCAGCCTGGTGCTTCACCGCCCGGTAGAGCTCGTCATCGATCCTCACAGTGGTACGCACGACAGCACCATAGCATCCTGGCATGGCATCTTGGTGCACAAGTTGGGAGTCGAGCGCCTCCAGCCCGGATGCTCCCAAATCTGCCATTTGGCCTCGCAGGTTTGGCAAGGCCCGCTGAAGGGCGAAGAGGTAGTCTGGCACCGTCCAAGACGTCGAGGGCATGAGGAGGAACCGATGAAGACGCAGCGCTGCTCACTCAACTGGTTGGGCCTCGCATTGGGCTTGCTCCTGGTGGCCTCTGCCTGTCAGGCCCCTGGTGAGCCGGCCGCCCAGCAGACCACCGTCTCGGCCGCCGCGCCCCCTACCGCACCCGCCGAGGAGGAGCCCGTCACCACCCAGGCCGCCGACGGCGAGGCCGTCACCATCTCCATCGCCGAGAACGCCATCCGGGGCGGCAAGAATACGGTCACCGCCGAGTGGTTGCTCGACTGGGCCATCCCCACCTTCGAGGAGCAGATGTCCGCCGAGGGCCGCAACGTGCAGGTCGAGTTCATCGAGGCAGGCGTGGACGACGAGGACTACAAGGCCCGCCTGGCCCTCGACCTGTCGGTGGGCGAGGGCGCCGACGTGATCGGGTTCGACTCGTTCTGGTTGAGCGAGTTCGTGGCCGCCGACCTCCTCCGCCCGTTGAGCGAGGTGGTGGGCCCCGAAGCGGAGGAATGGGAGGGCTGGGACGTCATCCCCGAGGCGGTGGCGGGTAGCCTGGTGATCGAAGACCAGCGCTACGGCATCCCCCTGGGGACCGACGGCCGGGTGCTGTTCTTCCGCAAGGACATCTTCGCCGAAGCCGGCCTCCAGGAGGACTGGCAGCCAACCAGCTGGGATGAGATCCTGGAGGCGGGGCGCACCATCCAGGAGGCCCTGCCCGACGTCACGCCGCTGCAGTTCAACGCCGGCACCTCGATGGGGGAGGCCACCACCCTGCAGGGCTTCATCCCCATCCTGCTGGGGACCGGGGAGGAGCCCTACCTGTTCGAGCAGGACGCCTGGTTGGGCAACAGCCCGGCGCTGCAGGAGGCGCTGGGGTTCTTCAACACCGTCTACAGCGAGGGCCTGGGCAACGTCGACCTGCAGCTACGCGCCGACGGGCGGGACCGTTCCTTCGCCCAGTTCTCGGAGGGGACCATCGCCCTCCTGGCCGAGAGCGACTACCTGTGGCGAGGGGTGGTTGCCCCCGACGCCAACTTCCCCATCGAGAACCGGGAAGAGGTGGTGGGCTGGGCGAAGATCCCCGCCATGCAGCCGGGCACCGGCATCCGCGGCCAGGACTTCGTCAGCGCCTCGGGCGGCACCGGCCGGGTGCTCAACCCCAACACCCAGCACCCCCAAGAGGCCTGGGAGTTCCTGTCCTTCTTGGGCTCCGAGGAAGCCCTCACCAACTTCGTGGAGCTGGAGCCTCGTATCACCGCCCGCACCGACGTCAACGAGACCGCCATCGCCGACGACCCCATGCTGAGCTACATCGCCGAGGAGGTGCTGCCCATCACCTGGTACCGGCCCGGCTTCGAGGAGTACCCGCAGGTCTCGGAGGCCATCCAGCTGATGGTGGAGAACGTGGTGGCGGGCCGCTCCACGATCGAGGAGGCGGCCCAGGCCTACCAGGCCGAGCTGGAGCGCATCGCCGGCGCGGAGAACGTTGCAAGCACGACCGACTGAGGCGGCCCCGGCGCCGGTGGCGGTCCCAAGCGAGCAGGGCGCCGCGGTGCTGGGGCGCCAGGGGGCGGCGGCCTTCGTCGCCCCCGCCCTGGGCCTCATCGGGGTGTTCCTGATCTTCCCCGCCCTGTGGACGCTCTACCTGGGGGTGACCAACCTGCGGCTCACCGGGCTGGCTGCCGCCCAGCCGGCCTTCGTGGGCCTGCAGAACTTCGTCCGAGCGCTCTCCGACCCGCTGTTCTTCAACTCGCTGAAGGTGACGGTCATCTTCGTGCTCGGCTCGGCGGTCATCGGCCAGATGGGGCTGGGCTTCTCCCTGGCGTGGACATTGCGGGACTGGCGGAGCTGGATCCGCCAGGTGCTGGAGGTGCTGGTCATCTTCGCCTGGATCATCCCCGGCTCGGTGGTCGCCTTCCTTTGGATCGCCTTCCTGGACGGGCGCTCCGGCACGCTCAATGCGCTGCTGCCCTTCTTCGGGCAGCTCGAGTGGCTGCTCGACCTGCCCATGGTCTCCATCATCATCTTCAACACCTGGCGAGGCACGGCCTTTTCCATGCTGCTCTTCGCCGCCGCCCTCAACGCGGTGCCCCCCTCCCACCTGGAGACCGCCCGCCTGGCGGGGGCCTCCATGTGGCAACAGCTGCGGGACGTGGTCTTTCCCACCATCCGCGGCCACATCCTCACCACCCTGCTGCTGGTCAGCCTGTGGACCTTCAACCTCTTCACCCCCTACCTGCTCACCCGGGGGGGGCCCAACTTCCGCACCGAGGTGCTGCCCATCTACATCTTCCGGGAGGCGTTCAGCTCCGGCCGCCTGGGCTACGGGGCGGCCATCTCGGCCATCATGCTGGCCATCAACCTGGTGGTGGCCCTCTTCTACCTGCGGGTGCTCAGGGAGCAGAGGGCATGACCGGAGAGGCGCTGCCGCTCACCGCGCGGCAGAGCCCGGCTCGGGTGGTGCGGGCCGTCTTGACCCGGGTGGGCTTTTACGTGGCGGTGCTGGTGCTGGCCACCTTCTTCGCCCTCCCCATGCTGTGGCTGGTCACCGCCCCCTTCGACCGGCAGCCGGGCCTGGGCGTGGCCGTGCCCTCCTTCACCCTGCAGAACTTCGTGGAGGTGTTCGAGAACCCCTTCGCCCTCCCTTCGCTGGTCAACTCGGTGATCCTGTCGGTGGGCACCATGGTGCTGGTGGTGACCTCGGCGGCCCTGTCCGCCTATGCGCTCAGCCGGGTGTCGGTGCCCGGCCGGGACCTGCTCCTCTACGTGCTGCTGCTCTTCTCGGCCATCGTCACCGGCACGGCCGCCATGGTCCCCCTCTTCCAACTGGTCTTCCAGATGGGGTTGATCAACACCTTCACCGGGGTGGTGCTGGTGCTGGCCGGGGGGCTGCTCCCGGCCGGCATCTTCATCCTCAAGGACTTCATGGACACCATGCCGCGCAGCTACGAGGAGTCGGCGCTGGTGGCGGGGGCCGGCCCACTGCAGACCCTCCGGGACGTCGTGGTGCCGGTGGTACGGCCCGGGCTGGCGGTGATCGCCGTGTGGACCGTGGTGAACGTGTGGGGGGACTTCCTCATCCCCTTCATCCTCTTGCGCAGCCCCGAGAAGGCCCCGGCGGCGGTGAGGATGTTCAGCTTCTACACCGAGGGCGGGCAGGCCAATCTCAGCCAGATCTCCGCCTTCTCCTTCCTGTACTCGCTGGCGGTGGTCATCATGTATCTGGTGGTCAACCGGCGCTACGGGTTCCGCTTCCACGGGGGGATCAAGGGCTGATGGCCGAGGTGGTGCTCAGCTCACTCAGCAAGGTCTTTCCGGGCGGCGTGCGTGCCCTCGACGACCTGGACCTCACCATCGAGGCCGGCGAGTTCTTCGCCCTGCTGGGCCCCTCCGGCTGTGGCAAGACCACGCTGTTGCGCACCATCGCCGGCCTGGAGCAGCCCACCGCCGGCTCCATCTCCATCGGGGGGGCCGACGTGACGGGCGTGGCGCCCGGGGAGCGCAACGTGGCCATGGTCTTTCAGGACTACGCCCTCTATCCCCACATGACCGTGGTGGACAACATCGCCTACCCGCTCAAGATCCGCAAGGTCCCCAAGAACGAGCGCCGGGCCACCGCCGCCGAGGCAGGCACCAGCCTGCAGCTCGATCCCCTCCTCGAGCGGCGGCCCCGCCAGCTCTCCGGCGGCCAGCAGCAGCGGGTGGCGGTGGCCCGGGCCATCGCCTACCGGCCCCGCCTGTTCCTGTTCGACGAGCCGCTTTCCAACCTGGATGCCCGGCTCCGCCTGGAGGCGCGCACCTTCCTCAAGCGCCTCCAGCAGGACCTGCGAGTCACCACCGTCTACGTCACCCACGACCAGTCGGAGGCGCTGGCCCTGGCCGACCGGATGGCGGTGATGGAGGCGGGCAAGATTCGCCAGCTGGGCACCCCCCTGGAGGTGTACCAGCAGCCGGCGTCCCTGTTCGTGGCCAGCTTCATCGGCTCCACCCCGATGAACCTGCTGGAGGGCGTGGTGGAGGGCGAGTCCCTGCGGATGGGCGGGTTCCACCTCCCCCTCCCCGAGCAGGTCGTCCGCCACGTCTCGTCGGAAGAGGAAGTGGTGCTGGGCCTGCGGCCCGAGTACCTGAACCTGCGGCTCAGCGAGGAGCCCGAGGCGCTGAGCGGCACGGCGGCGGTGGTCGAGCTGCTGGGCACCGAGTACCTGGTGACGGTGGAGAGCCAGGATGTCTCCTTCAAGGCCATCAGCCGCCAGGCGCCCCAAGTGGGCGACCGGGTGTGGGCGGTTCCCGAGATGGGGCGGGCCCTGCTCTACCGGGCCGACGACGGGGGCCTGGTGGGGTCGGCGCGGGTGGAGGCGGGTCGAGAGGAGCGGGAGCGCCGGGCGGTCCCGGCCGCCGGGGGGTGAGGTTCCACGGTCGCTGGGCCCCCGAGGACCGGGCCGATTCCATCTACCGGTACGTGCCCTTCCAGGTACCAGTCGGAACCAGGGGCCTGGCGGTGCGGCTCGACTACGACCGCACCTCGGGTGTCATCGACTTGGGGGCCTTTGATCCCGCCGGGTTCCGGGGCTACTCCGGCGGGGCGCGGGGTGCCTTCGTCATCACCAGATCGGCGGCCACTCCCGGTTACCTGCCGGGACCGATCACCGCCGGGGAGTGGCAGGTGCTGCTCGGACTGTACCTCATCCCGCCGCAGGGGCTGGAGTGGCGAGTGGAAGTCGACCTGGCCTCCGGCAACCCGCCCCCCCTACCGCCCCCGCCGCCCCGAGCCCGGCGACCTCCGCGCCGGGACGTCCCCGCCACTGAAGGGCGCCGGTGGCTGATCGGGGACCTGCACAGCCACACCGTCCACTCCGATGGGACCCTCACCATCGACCAGCTTGCCAACCTGGCCAGGAGCAGGGGCCTGGACTTCCTGGCCGTCACCGACCACAACACGGTCAGCCACCACCCCCACCTGCCTGGTGCGGCGGCCCGCTTCGCCGTCCAGCTCATCCCCGGCCAGGAGCTGACGACCGACCGGGGCCACGCCAACTGTTTCGGGGAGGTGGGTTGGGTCGACTTTCGGGCCTCGGCGGACGACTGGCTGAGCCGGAGCGAGGATTCGGGAGGGCTGCTGTCGGTCAACCACCCCCTCGACCCGAGCTGTGGCTGGCACCGCCCGCTGGGGCAGAGCCCTCCTCTGCTGGAGGTGTGGCACAAGACCTGGGACCGTCGCTCGCCGGCCCCGCTCGAGTGGTGGGCCGGCCGGGGTGGCGTGCCGGTGGGAGGCAGCGACTTCCACTCCCCCGCCGACCGCCTCGGCGCTCCCACCACCTGGGTAGAGGCGGAAGACGACGATGTGCTGGGCGGGCTGAGGGCCGGCCGGGTGGCCCTGTCGGCAGAGCCCGACGGGCCGGTGGTGCTGCGCCTGGAAGGCGAGCTGGTGGTGATCGACGGCGAGGGCGGGGCGCTGGTGGGAGCGGAGGACCGGCGAATGGTGGGAAGCGAGCGGGCGCGGCTTCCGGCCGGGCGCGGGCCCTATCGTCTGCTGGACCCAACCGGCCTGGTGGTCGCCCTGACCCCCTAGGGCTCTTCTCCCGGGGGAGGGCTCTTCTCCCCCTCCCGCTTGCGGGAGACATCCCACATGGCTAACTGTCAAGCAGCAAGGTCCTGCGGCTGATATCGGGGCCAGGCCTTGGCCTCGTCGTAGGGCTCCTGGTTCTTGAGGCACCCATGGAGGAT
>JALYHC010000307.1 GCA_030776765.1 Actinomycetota bacterium
CCGAACGGGCGCTCGTCCTGCAGTTGGGGAGGCTGCCGCCCACGGTGCGGGGGGTGGCCGCCACGCTCGAGCCGCACCGGCTGTGCAGCTACCTCTATGAGGTGGCTACCACCTTCAGCAGCTTCTACGAGCAGTGTCCGGTGCTGCAGGCCGGCGAGCGGCAGCGGACCTCCCGCCTGGTGCTGTGCGACCTGACCGCTCGCACGCTGGAGCTGGGTCTGGGCCTGCTGGGCATCGAGGTGCTGGAGAGGATGTAGCTTCCCTCTCTCCGCTCCCGTTCCCGTCTGGCCGCTCCCGTTTGGCTCCCAGAGGGAGGGGAAGTTAGGCGTCCAGCTCGCCCTTTATGAGCACCTGGCTGGTAGGCCGGGCCGAGCCCCCAGCGGGCTCGATGGTGACGCCCAGCGCGTCGGCCTCGGCCAGGTCGCCCATCACCAGTTGGGAGGCCCGGCCGTCGGGGCCCGGCCGAAACAGTCCGGCCGGGACCGGGCCGCCCTGGCCGATGAGCCACAGCTGGTAGGTTTGGTCCTCGCCCACGTCAGGGAGGGCGTCTGCCACGAAGATGCCACGGTCACCTGACGGGGAAAAGGCGAAGCGGGCCGTAATGCCTTGCGGAGCGGTCAGGGCGACGGTTCGGGCATCCGCCGCCGACAACACTTCCACCACCTGCCCCGAGACCACCTCCAGGCGTTGGAGGCGCTGGTTGAGCTGCCCTACGAGGATGCCCAACCCGAGGACGAACAGGGCCAGCACGGCGGCGACCGGCATCATCAGCTTCTGGAACCACTGCCGGCCGGGCAACCCGCCGGCCCTGGGTACCAGGGGCAGGTCCTGGCGGGTGACGTCGATCTCGGCCAGGACCCGGCCACGCAGGGTGGGGGGCGGCTCCTCGTAGGCGGCCGCCGCCAGCCGCATGGCCGTTCCCTCCAGCTCCCGCACCTCGTGCCGGCAGGCTTCACAAGCCGCCAGGTGGTGCTCGAACAAGCGCCGCTCGTCGGAGGGCAAGGCATCCAGGGCGTACGGCCCGGCCAGGGTATGGATGTCGGCGGTCATATGGTCCCCCCGAGAGCGTCCCGTAGTCGGATCAAGCCGTCCCGCATCCGCGTCTTCACCGTGCCGAGGGGAGCGCCCAGCAGCTCTGCCACCTCCCGGTACGAGTAGCCCCCGTAGTAGGCCAGCTCCACGGCCTCCCGCTGAACATCGGTCAGCTGGTCGAGCGCCCGCCGCACCTGCTGTTGCTCGAGTCGGACCTCCACCGCCTCGGCCACCTGGTCGAACTCTCCAGACTGCTGCTGGGAAGCGACCCGCTCCTCCCGGCCGCGCGCGGCCTGCTCGCTTCGCACCCGGTCCACCGCACGTCGGTGCGCCATCGTCAAGATCCAGCTCAGCGCCCGCCCTCGCTCGGAATCGAAGCGGGGAGCGGTGCGCCAGACCTCCACCAGCACTTCCTGTGCCACCTCCTCGGACTGGGCCGGGTCCCGCACGATCCGACGGATGAGGCCGTACACCTGGCCGGCCACCCGGTCGTACACCTTGACGAATGCCACCTGGTCGCCGCGGGCGGTCCGCTCCAGCAACTGCTCGAGGGTGAGGTCCTCGAGGCCCTCCAGGTCACGAGTAGCGCCTACCCGCCCCGCTCGGGTGGTCTCGGGAATCGGCACTCCCCGATGGTAGGCCCACTCAGGCTGCCAGCCGGAGAGATCCGTTCTCGGCGTGGGCGTCGAGTCGGCCCATGGCTGCTTGAGGTCCTCTCGGGTGTACTTCCAGTCAAAGGGCTGGGCGATCTCCTGGTAGCGCTCTTGGAAGACGAGCAGCCGGTCCTTCACCTCCGCCAGGTCCCGGAAGTCGTTGAGGGTGAGCACCTTGCGCTGCACCACTGAGAAGTAGATCTCGATCTGGTTGAGCCAGGAGGCGTGCACCGGCAGGTGGATGAGCCGCAGGCTGGGCCATTCCCCCTCCAGGCGATCGACCGACGCCTGGCCCCGGTGCGAGGGGCCGTTGTCCACCACCCAAAAGACCCGCTTTGCCGATTGGTAGGGCTCTTCGGTCATCACCTGGCGGACCAGACGCCCGAAGGGCTCGATGCCGGTGGTGGGCTCGCAGCGCCCGTGGATCTTGGCTCGGTGGACGTCCCAGGCTGCCAGGTAGGCGTAGAACCCCCGTCGCTCGTAGTGGTGCTCGGTGCGCATGAGGCGGGCCTTGGCGGGCGCAAGGGTGGGGTGGCAGCGGCAGCGGGCCTGGATGGAGGTCTTCTCGTCGGCGGAGATCAGGTAGTCGGCCTCCCCCAAGGGTTTCCCCTCGAAGATGCCCTGGTAGAGGTCCAGCACCACCCCCGCCTTCTCTGAGAAGCGGGGGTCGCGGGGGAAGATCCAGAAGCGGTGGTACCAGGGGCGGAGGGCGTCTTCAGCCAGCCAGCGGCCCACGGTGGAGACGCTGATCGCCTCCACCACGCCGGCCGGCACCACCTCCCGGGCGATCTCGGCCGTCGAGAAGCGGCTGAGCGGGAGCCTCGTGTGGAGGGCAGCTGGCAGGCGGTGGCCTTGACCTGCGCTACCAACTGAGGGGGAAAAGACCGCGGCCTGCCCGAGCGGGGCCGGTCCTCGAGTCCCGCCAATCCCTCCTCAAAGAAGCGCTTGCGCCACTTGAGGGCCGTGTTGGGGGCAATGCCGAGGCGCTGGGCGATGCCGATGTTCTCCATCCCCTGGGCGGCGCACAGAACGATGCGTGCCCGAAGCGCCTGGGCGATGCTCGACAGTGTGGCTTGGCGCCCGCCGCTCCAGCTCGGCGCGGTCTTGGTCGCTCAGCGTGATGAGAAACGGGCTGTGCCTTCCCACCCCCCGGCCTCCCAGGACGGCGATGCAGTCGCCCGTTCAGTTGAAGCCCCTCCGCGGGCGTTCAACTTACAATCATGTAGTTACGATTTCCAGTACTTAGTTAGGTTCGCCCGCTGGCCAATCCTCTGCATGCCCGGCCTCGAATCGCCCATGAGAGCGCCCCCCGGCCGGGTGGACGCGGTCGCGGCAGGAGATCCGGGGCACCGTGCATGCGAGTTCCCTCCCAGCCTGAAGACCAGTGGCTGCTGCATCGAATCAAGCAGGGAGACAGCCACGCCATGCAGACGTTCTATGACCTGCACTTCGAGGGGGCGCTGCGGCTCGCCCTGAGGACCCTGCGTTCACTGCCACTTGCCGAGGAGGCCTGCCAGGACGCATTCTTTCAGTTCTGGAATCAGGCGGAGCGCGTGCGAGACGGCCCGGGCTCGGCCGCCTGCTTCCTCAGCGTCCTGGTACACCGCCGAGCCGTCGATGCGGTGCGCAGGGAGGAGCGCGGCCACACACTGGCCCGCCGCCTGTGGCTGTCAGAGGTGCCCGACATCGCCGATGGAGTCACCAAGGCCGATCAGGTGAGCAGGCTGCGCTCGGCGGCCGCCGCCTTGGAGGAACCGCTGCGCACGGCCATCGTGTTGGCCTTCTGGGCGGGCTACACGTACCGACAGGTGGGGGAGATCCTGGGGGTTCCCGAGGGAACCGTCAAATCCTGGATCCGTCAAGCGCTGCAGCATCTGCGAGCGACCTTCGAGCCGTGAGGGTCAGCCGAACTGAGACCTAAATAGAGCCCGAACCACAGGATGTTGTGATCGGCCGGCGGTTGGTGCAGCCATTTTCATCCGTCCCGGGCCGCCCGGCACGGGCGGTGGAGTGCTTTAGGCAAGAGTGGCGCGCCACGCGCCATTAGAACCTGAGGTTCGCCTTCTGAGCGGCCAAGGATCGCGAAAAGATTCGTCATCCACCCCCCGCCTCCGGGCGAATACGAGAAGGAGGGAGGACCGGTGGTGCGAGCACGCTCGCTCCACGGGGAGCGGCAGCGGTGCGAAGGGGCGGGCGCATGGGCGGAACAGCCG
>JALYHC010000308.1 GCA_030776765.1 Actinomycetota bacterium
GGCCGAGGTGGCCCGCAGCACCCGACGAGCCTTGCAGGGGGCGCGCTCGCGCCAGGCCCACACCCTCGAGGAGCTGGCCGGCGCCCGGGAGGATCTCCACCAGGTGCAGCAGCGCCTGGAGGAGCGAGTGCGGCAGATGTACGTGAACGGCGACCAGGCCGCCATGGCCCTCCTGCTATCGCTGGGCTCCCTCGACGACGTGGAGCCGGCCGTCGAGTACCTCTCGCAGGTGGCCGGCGTCGACGCCCGCCTGCTGGACGACCTGCGGGCCCGCCGGGAGGAGGTGGAGCGGCTGCGGGAAGAGAGCTACCGGGCGGTGGCGGCAGCGGAGGCAGCCAACCTGGAGACCGAGGAGGAGTACCAGCGCATGAAGGCCGTCTACCAATCCACCCTGGCCGAGGCCGAGGTGCTCGAGCGGCGCATCGAGAACCTCGAGCAGGCGTGGTCGCGCTATCGGCTGGAGCTGGCCCGGCAGGTGGTGGCGGACGTAGAACCGTCGCCAATGCTGCTCCAGGAGACCCTGGCCCAGGCGGAGCTGCGTGCGTCACTGCCCCTCGGCCCGGCGGATGGGGCCCCGCCCGGCCTGCGGCGCACCGGCGAGGTATTCGAAGCAGTCTCCTCCTGGTATGGGCCCGGGTTCCACGGGCGGCGAGCCTCGTCGGGGGCGATCTTCGACGAGCGAGACTTCACGGCCGCTCATCGCACCCTTCCCCATGGGACGCTGCTGCTGGTCACCTATCGCGGCCGTCAAGTGGTGGTGATGGTCAACGACCGCGGTCCTTTCATCGAGGGCCGACAGCTCGACCTCTCCCGGGAGGCCGCCGAGTACCTGGGGCTGGGGGTGGGGAAGGTAGTCGCCGAAATCCTGGTCCCCATCAAGTAACCTGGACCGGAAAGATCGACGGAGAGTGAGGTTGGACATCGACATCCCGGTTCTCTCCGGCGCCGAGTTACGGTTGCCGCAGTCCTTCAAGCGCCTCTACGAGGTGGCCTACAACATCTGGTGGTCGTGGGACCCGCTCGCCTACCGCCTCTGGCAGCAGATCGACCCGCAGCTCTGGGACCGCTACCGCAACCCGGTCGAGCTGCTGGGCGGGGTGGAGCCCTCGACGTGGGAGGCCCTGGAGGCCAGCGAGTCCTTCCTCGACCTCTATCGCCAGGTCGTCCAGCGCTTCGATCGCTACCTGGCGGCCAAGCAGTCCTGGTACCAGGCCCACCATGGAGGCCGGCTGCCCGGGCCCGTGGCCTACCTGTGCGCCGAGTTCGGCATCTACCACGTCATGCCGCTCTACTCGGGGGGCCTGGGGGTGCTGGCCGGTGAGCACGTCAAGTCGGCCTCCGACCTGGGGATCCCGTTCGTGGCGGTGGGCCTGCTCTACCGGCGCGGCTACTTCCGTCAGGAGGTGGACGCCGAGGGCCACCAGCAACACCACTACCCGGTGCTCGACCTGAACCGGCTCCCGGTGCGGGGGGTTGCCGCCCCCACCGGCGGTCAACTCAAGGTGAGCATCGACCTTCCCGGCCGTAGGCTCTGGGTGGCGGTGTGGAAGCTGCAGGCCGGCCGGGTGCCGCTGCTGCTGCTCGACACCGATGTCTCCGAGAACGACCCCGCCGACCGGCCCATCACCCACACCTTGTACGTGCGTGGCCGCGAGATGCGCTTCTGCCAGGAGCTGGTGCTGGGCATCGGGGGGGTGCGAGCCTTGGAGGCACTGGACATCGAGCCCTCGGTGTGGCACGTCAACGAGGGCCACGCCGCCCTCAGCCTCCTCGAGCGCCTCCGCCAGGAGGTCTCCCGCGCCCCTTCGCTCGACGACGCCGAACGGCGGGTGCGCGCCTCCACCATGTTCACCCTGCACACGCCGGTTCCCGCCGGCAACGAGATCTTCGACTTCCGGCTCGTGGAGAAGTACCTCAGCTACTGGGCCACCCAGGTGGGGGCCGACCTCTCCTATCTGGGGAGGCTGGGGGCCCAGCGCGAGGGCGACGATGGGAGCTTCGACCTGAGCGCCCTGGGGATCCGCTTGGCGGCCTTCGTCAATGGAGTGAGCCGCCGGCACGCCTCGGTGGTATCCCAGGACTGGGGCCACCTGCTCTTCCAGCCGGTGCGGCCCATCCCCAACGGTGTCCACACCGCCTCCTGGGCCGGCCGGGCCACCAACCGACTCCTCACTGAGCACGTCGGCCGGGACTGGGAGGACAAGCTGCTGCAGCCGGAGGCCTGGAGCACCGTCGCCGACATCCCCGACGAGGAGCTCTGGCAGACCCACCTCGACCAAAAGAGGATCCTCACCCGCTTCGCTCGAGGCAGGATGCGGCGCCAGCTGGCCCGCCAGGGAGTCTCGCCCGACGAGCTGCGGGCGGTGGAGGGCTTGTTCTCGCCCGAGTGGCTGACGATCGGCTTCGCCCGCCGCTTCGCCACCTATAAGCGAGCCACCCTGCTCTTCCACAACCTCCCGTGGCTGCAATCGATCCTCACCAACCCCGACCGGCCCGTGCAGGTGGTCATCGCCGGCAAGGCTCATCCGGCGGACCGAGCCGGCCAGGAGCTGATCCGCCGCATCGTGGAGTTGTCCCGAACCTCCGAGCTGTACGGGCACATCTACTTCCTGGAGGACTACGACCTACGCCTGGGCCGCTTCCTGGTGCAGGGAGTGGACGTGTGGCTCAACAGCCCCCGCCCGCCACAGGAGGCGAGCGGCACCTCGGGAATGAAGGCGGCCATCAACGGTGGCCTCAACCTGAGCATCCTCGACGGTTGGTGGGCGGAGGGCCACAACGGCAAGAACGGCTGGGCCTTCGGGCTGGAGTGGGGCGACGGCGATCACGCCAGGCAGGACAACGAGGACGCCGTCTCGCTGTACCAGACCCTGCAGGACGAAGTGGTCCCCCTCTTCTACGACCGAGGGGGCGACGACGTACCCCACGGGTGGGTGGCCATGATGAAGGAGGCGATGGCCTCCATCACCCCCGCCTTCAGCACCCACCGAATGGTGGTCGATTACGCCACCGAGGGGTACCTGCCGCTCGCTCCGGCCTGACCGCGAGTGAAGCCGCCCTCCGCCCAGGCCTCCCTAGCTCGGTTCGCCCTACAGCCGGTCCAGGGCTCGGCGGATACCCCGCACCCCCTGCCGGATGCGCTGCTCGTTCTCGACCAGGGCAAAGCGTACGTGCCCGTTACCTGAAGGGCCGAAGCCGATGCCGGGGCTCACGGCCACCTTGGCCTCCTCCAGCAGTAGCACGGCGAAATCGAGTGATCCCATCTCTGCATAGGGCCCCGGTATCTCCGCCCACACGAACATGGTGGCCTGCGGCTTCTGCACCTTCCACCCCGCCCGGTTCAACCCTTCCACCAGGCAGTCCCGCCGGCCCCGGTAGATCTCCGCCACCCGCGGGGGGTACTCGTCCTCCTCGTTGAGGGCGACGATGGCGGCCACCTGGATGGGCTGGAAGGTCCCATAGTCGAGGTAGGACTTCAGCCTGCCGAGACCATGCACCATCTCGGCGTTGCCTGCCACGAAGCCCACCCGCCAGCCCGGCATCGAGTGGCCCTTGGTGAGCGAGTACAGCTCCACGCCCACCTCCTTGGCGCCGGTCACCTGCAGCAGGCTGGGCGGCTGGTACCCGTCGAAGCACAGATCGGCGTAGGCGAAGTCGTGCACCAGCATCACCTCGCTCTCCCGGGCGAAGTCCACCAGGCGCTGGAAGAAGGCCAGGTCGACGCAGCTGGTGGTGGGATTGTGGGGGAAGGAGACAACGATCACACGAGGACGAGGCTCCGAGGCCCGCACGGCCTCCCGCAGCCGGGCCAAGAAATCGGCGTCGGAAGAGAGGCGCAGGCGGCGTACCTCGGCCCCTGCCAGCACCGGCGCGTAGATGTGGATCGGATAGGAGGGTTCCGGCACAAGCGCCACGTCACCCGGCTGCACGAGCACCCACATCAGGTGGGAGAGGCCTTCTTTGGCGCCGATGGTATTGATTACCTCCGCATCCGGGTCCAGCTCCACCCCGAAGCAGCGCCGGTAGCGTTCGGCGACCGCCCGGCGCAGGTTTGGCAGCCCCCGGGAAGCCGAGTAGCGGTGATTGCGCGGGTTGCGAACCGCCTCGGCCAGCTTGTCCACCACGCGAGGCGGAGAGGGGATGTCCGGGTTGCCGAACCCCAGGTCGATGATGTCCTCCCCCGCCCTGCGCGCCTGCAGCTTGAGCTGGTCGACATGGGCGAAGACGTAGGGCGGCAGGTCGGCGATGCGCCGGAGCTCGAGCATCCCGACCAGGGTATCGCGGCAGGAGATCGGGTCTGCGTCAGCGAGGGGGAGGCGGGTGAGATGACCAGTGCCATGGACATGAGCCAAGGAAGACCCCCTCCCAAACCCTCCCCCGCAAGCGGGGGAGGGAGAAGAGACC